>JAYEHY010000001.1:0-7211 GCA_034659695.1 Campylobacterota bacterium
TTATCTCTTCTATTTCTCCATTTTTTACAACAGTTATGGAGCATTTTGAAAATATTTCAGGTGTCCCCTCATTCCCTTTAATAATAATAAGTTTTTTGTAGCGGTCTTTAAAAAGTGCAATATACTTGTCAATAAAAGGTTTATGAAATGCCCCAATAATAGCAGTGTCACTCTGTGTGATATTTAGTAATTTCTCTATAGTGTTAAATGATGAACGCATACCTAATTTAGCTCTTATTTCACTAAACGCATGAAGCTCCTTAAAGTACTTTACTCTGTCATAAAAATGTATATTATGAGTCAGAGTACTATTGTCACATATCTCTTTAAGTGTTGAGCCACCTTTAGCAGGCTGAAGCAAGTCGCCATGAAGTGAGAGTTGCAAATCAAATTTTTGTAAATATTGTGCTATGAGAGTAATAAGATAAGGGTTTTTTACTTTACCATCATAGGGGTAACCAAACTCAATGGAGTTTTTAAGAGGTTCTTGTTTGACAAACTCATCAAATACTTCTATGGAGGCAGTAAACTCCTCTAAACTTTCACCTTTGACACGCCAACCTAATAAAAAAGCACTTACTTGTTCGGGGAGTACCTCTTTATTTAAAAAAGCTCTCATAACAGTTTTCATCTCATCTTTTTTTAAATCTCTGTTTCGTTTTGGACCTGTACCTACACACTTTAGATAAGGTAAAAACTCTGCTGTAGTCATCATTTAGAAATCATTTAAGTCTATACTTGATTTTGCATAGTTAGAGACATTAGACTCAAAAAAGTTACTTTTCACTTCATTCATCTCTTGATGTTTAGTCACAAGTTTTTGTAAATATGTTGTTTTGCTTTGTGTGAAAATGGGGTCAAGACCTATCTTTATAAGTCTATCGTTTGCATAATTATATACCGTCTGCTCCATTAATGCTTCAGTCGTTCCCATAATAGGAAATTGTTGAAGTAAGTATTTCCCATACTCTAGTTCTATATTTACCGCATCTTCTATCATAGTATAGGCTGAGTCTATCGTACTTGTCTGTATCTTGTTCTCTTTTTGTATGGTCTTAAAAATATTGGCAAAGAGAGGCAGGTGGGTATTTAGCTCATCTCTAGCGATAAACTTAATCATATCTCTAGCTCCTGGAACTTTGTCTCCAAGTAGGTAGATGTAGCTAAAGCCTAAAAGAAAGTAGATACCCTCTAAGTTAACTGATGCCATTGCAGAGAGTAACATTTTGTCTACAGAGTTACCATCAATGTACTTGGCAAACTGCTCTGCTATTTTTTGATTCTTTTGATTAAGCATATCATCATACTTGTAGAGGTTAAAGACTTCATCAGAGTTACCACAGGCATCAAGAAGTACAGCATAACTTTTAGAGTGGTTAACCTCCTGCATCATTTGTAGGGTAATAGTAGATTTTACCAAACGATTGCTAGCAAGACTTCTAAAATCACTTAAGTACTCCTCTTGTGCAGAGTCATTAAAGCTTAGTTGTGCAAAAGTCATTTTGTAGATGGACTGTTCATTAGGAGAGAGTTTATCGAAATTCTTTTTTTCAGAGCTTGTATTGACTTCACTTGGAAACCATGTATTGGCATTCATCAGGTCATAAATGTTACTGTCCCATCGGTATTTAGAGCGGTTAAAATCTACAAAGCCTGTTGGATTTCCTCCATATATTTTTTCATCAAGTATCTCTTCTCCATGAGGGTTATAATAGTGTTTTACATCCATGGTATTCTCCTAAAGTGTTAATGTACTATTTTACCTTAGTAAACATGTAAAGTGATTGATAATTGTCAATACGCTCTCTATGAGTTTTTAGTTTTAGAAATAGTATTTATATACTTCATATCTCCATGATACCATGTTGGTTGATTGGCATCAAATATACTATAAAAATTGAGCCAGTGTTTGGTTAAGTCAAATAAAATAGCATAGGGAAGGATTTTATCAAGGAAGAATGGATCTTGCTTAAGGAAATACTCTATTTTATCTTTTTCCGCTTTTTTAATGAACTCTTTGTATCCTAGAAGATGACGATACGTATCTAGACCTTTTTGTTTAAAGGGACCGATTTTTCTAAAAAAATACCAAATGCTTACGGACAGTACAGGAAACATTATAACAGGGGTGTAAATGATATTTATATCAGCCTTTGTAGTGTAAAATAATCCCCATATACAAAATACCATCCATGCAATGCCAAAGAGTGCAGGTAGGTAGGCTTTTTTCATTAGGGTTGCAACTGTGACAAGAAGCCCTAAAAAAATAAAGATAGATCCCATAAATAGTTTTATCGCCTCTTCGAGATCATAAATTTTATAGGATGCATAAAATGAGATAAAAATCAAAGGAAACATGATAAGCACAGCTCTATTGAGATAATTGTTTCTTAATTCTGAAGGATTTTTGTACATATAACCATTGGTTACTATCCAACTATAAAGCATTTCATTCACAGTGTCAAGATGCTCACTGATATGTTCTATGGTATAACTATCTTTTTCAAGTATATGTATATTAGAATTGAAAAATAAAATATTATTAAGTATATACTTCTGCTCTTCACTCAAAAGTGAAGTATCCTTATGGCTATTCCTTACATAAGGGTTGTTATTCTCTTCTTTACCGAAGATTTCAACATAGCCACCTTGTGCAAGTTCTAAAATAGCAGCTGTAAAGTCCCTCTTATCAGCAAATTTATCATAAATTACACCTGATTGGAGAAGTGTTAATCCTTTTGGGGGATGATATTGAGGTGATATAGAACCTATGTAGTCTTTCATTCCATGACATTTGGCATAACTATAGAGAAAAAATAAAAATAACACCATAGATGGGATTTGCCAACTTGTCATTTTGAAGTCCTTTCTTAATTAATAATATATTATATCATATGTAAAGATAGCAGTTGTCTTTGTGAAAATTCTCTTCTAGTCATATATGATTGAACCACCATTTTTTAAATCTTTTTCAATAGTTTCAACTCTCTTTTTAGCCTTTTCTTTTAAGTTACTTTTTGGATATTTTTTTATAAAACTTAACAACTTCATTTTCTCTTTTTGTACATTATGAAAGTTATATTCATCGCTAAGGATAACATTTATTAATTCATATTCTGCATCATCAGCTAAATGGGATTTTGGGTAAGTATTTATGATTTTTTTTAAATGGTAGCCATCATAACTAACAAAATCTCCAAAATTTGCAGATTTCACTACTTTTAAGTGACATATCTTTTTGTAACTATTATTTTGTCTATATGCTTCAAGACTAATATCTATTGGCATAAGCAACTTGGCAATTTCTAGCAATACCTTATCTGGATGTTGGCTATTTGGCAATGAACTATCCAATATTGCTACTCTCTTAACAATAGGACTATCTGCTTTTCTCTCCTGTGTCTCTTTTCCAAAGCTTATAAGTGTAAAAAGTATAAGTAAAACAATTTTAATTTTCATAGTAACTCCTTGTATAATTTTTGGGTTAAACCCATCATTTTATCTCTCCTGTTCTAACTATTTAATCAAAAAAAGTATATATCACTCTATTTGAATATTCCAACTTTTAGGGGGTAAAATAGCACGCTCCTTGGTCCATTTTTTCCAATTAGAATGAAATCTGAGAGAGGGAACTTCTATCTTTGTCCATTTATCTTCTTTTAGATATTGGAAGGTTATCTTATCTTTGAGTAAGTCTTGTACAAGATACCTGTACTCTCTCCAGACATTTTTGAAATTTTTAATATGAGTTAACTTTTCAAGTTTCATTCCCAATGTAATCAGTTCACTTGAATTAACAGAGGCAATGATTTTGGCTATATGAAGTGCATCTGAAAAAGATGATTTTTGAATTCTGGGTAACCTATAATATTTGTACTCTTGACCTCCTGTTAAAAAGGCTTTTTCGTAGTGTATAGTTTGAAGATGTAATTGCTTAAGTTTGTTTTCTAATCGAAGGCGTAAGTCATTTGCCTGCCCCTCGGAAGTCTTAAGGCTACAATCTTGTGACTCTTTTATAATTTCAAACTGATATGACTGTTTATGTTGAGGTATACTAGCTGAGGGGTCACCAAATGGTTCAAAAGAGACATCAAATTTCATGCTATCTAAAATAAATGATTTTGCTATCAAAGGGATGAAACGTTCACTTAAAGGGAGTACTAAATCATCGGTACTCTCAATGTCACGTTCAATAACAATCATTTTTAGAGAAAATTGATTGTTGTAAATAAGGTTTTGAGGAATATAATAGAGCTCACCTCGAAGATTCTCAGTTTTTTGGCTTGAAGTATCTATCATCTCTTGACCACTAGGAGAAAGATTGAAATACTCTCCTGTTTCAAGTGCAATAAGTGGCGACAACTCACCCCAACTAAAAACATCTAAACTTCTATCAAGTTGATACCCATTTAATCGAATGAAATAACAATTGGCTATAGTCATGTTTCCAAAAAAACTTACAGAAACTATAAATATTAAAATCTGTTTACGTAGTAGCATATTGCATATCCTCTCACATTTATGAATTATTATATCATATTGGATGAATAGGATAGGTTTACTCCTATTTAAAGGGGTATATCATTTTGATATTCATCAATTTTATAGTTATATATTTTTATTATAATAAACTATGATGAAACTGTTATTTACTCTATTATTTTTGACGTTACTTGTTAATGTTGATCATATACGATGGTTAGGTAATTATGATAAAGCTTTACAAAAAGCACAAAAAGAGCAGAAACCTTTATGTGGTAATGCTATAGATGCAAATACCATAGAAAATATTTTAAAGGAGTTGTGATGAATACATTGATGAAAATACTGGGTATTGTTACAGTTTTAATTGTAATAATATTATCGCTACCGACTATTTTGCATAAAAATATACCACTGTTAAGTGATGAGATGCTAAGAGAACGGGCAATATCTACCAATATGTTGCCTGTTCCTAAGACTTATGAAGCACTGTTAGAGGTAGTTGATACTCCTGAAAATCCTATGAGTAGAGCAAAAATAGCATTAGGAAAAGAGCTATTTTTTGATACGCTTCTATCTCAAGATAAAACTCTAAACTGTGCCTCCTGTCACAAGCTGGAAGCGGGTGGGGATGATGGTATCGCAACTGCCATAGGGCATAAGGGACAACCCAACCCTTCTCACTTAAACTCTCCTACGGTACTCAATGCTGCTTTAGCCAAATCACAGTTTTGGGATGGAAGAGCCAAAGATGTAGAAGAGCAGGCAGGAGGACCGATACAGGCACCATTTGAGATGCATATGACACCGCAGGAGGTGGAGCAGAGACTTAATGAAGACAGTGTGTATGTTGCAAAATTCAAAGCAGTGTTCTCTCAGGAGAAGATCACTTTTGAAAATGTAAGAAAGGCTATTGGTGCGTATGAGAGAACACTGCTTACAAGAGGAGCCTATGATAGGTTTTTGGAGGGTGATAATAGTGCGATGAGCCCACAAGCAAAAAGAGGAATGACACTCTTTATTACACAAGGTTGTAAGGGGTGTCATGCAGGTATGAGTGTAGGAGGTCAGAGTATACAGAAATTTCCATTACGAAGTTATTTTTCTGATTATGTTGGCTTGATTTATTCTCCAGATATTACCCTTAAAGAGAGTCCGTTTCCTTTTGAAAATAGGGGAGGATTTTTAGGAAAAGATGAGCAGTTGAGGTTTAAGGTGCCTATTTTGCGAAATATCACTAAAACAGCACCTTATTTTCATAATGGTTCTATCCAACAACTTGAAGAGGCTGTGCGTATCATGAGTAAGTATCAGATAGGTAATGAGTTTACACCTAAACAGATAGATGATGTAGTAGCATTTCTAAAAACACTGGAGGGGGAGTTGGTGGAGTATTAGTTTTACAGGTCGGGGTGTCCTCACCCCGACTTACGGTTAAATTGAGAATCTCTTTTTAGTTAGTACTATAAATTCAGTGACACTCTTATCTGTAATCTCAAGCTCCTTAGCAGCCTTTGGATTTACAACATAGTATCCGAACTTTACTACTACTACATCCCCTTCTTTCACTCTATCTTCGTACTTAATGATGCGTGTCTCTAATGCTTTGATAGAAGTATCAGAGATGATGGCATCTGCAAGCCATGGCATAGATGATTTTCCGTTAGTTCCTATTACTCTTGCAAAAGACTCTGTTTTAAGATCTATAGTTTTACCGTCTCTCTCTATGCTAACTCTCAGTTGGTTGAGTCTTAGGGGCTGAGGGAAAAGTGTATGTGTTGCTTTATTTTTAATGCTCACATTAAACCCATTGGTATTTTTATCTAAAGAGAGTTTTATATACTTTGAAAGTAGTGTTGGTGTAGAGTTATGTATGCTTTGACCATGAAAGGCATGTGTTGCACTCTCTTTTTGATTGGCCAAAGAACCTTGAACTTGAGGCAGGTGACAAGAGATACAGTTCTCTTTAGAGTCTCCCTGTTTTACTTCAAGGTCACATACTACAAAACCTTTTTTGTTTTGCTTGTGAGAGTGACAACCCATACAAGAGTCACCATTATAATACCCTTCATTACTGTAGTCTATATCATGGTAAGGTGAACCCGTTTTGGCTGTAAGCATACCAAAGAAGCTGCTCTTTTCTTTAAATTCAACTTTTGTGCCTTTGAGTGCTTTATCAGCAGAGAAAAAAGTCTTTGGTTTTGTTATAAGTATGTTTTTGTTGGCTTGTGCATGCTCTTCAACACTCTCTATTTTGTGGCACTGCTGACAAGAGATAGGCTCGGTGCGTTGTATCGCGTTATCTGTAAGTTTGTTTTTACCACTCATGACATCATGGTCTGAAGGTGTATGACACTTAGCACATTTGTAGTTCCCCTCAGCTTTTGCAGGGTGTCTGTCCCATACAGCTTTATGTACAGCATCTTTATAGATAGAAGCTCTGCTGTGCATAGAGTTTTGATACTCTGCAAATAGTACTGGGTGACAGCTTTTACAAGTCGTATTTTCCAGTGTTGCATAAGTTGCTGAGGTCGCTGCTAAAAGCAGTAGTAGTGTAATCCATGATTTCATAATAATAAGTTCTCCTTTTAATAGTTATAAGCTTAACATTGTAACAAATAGGAGAAAAATCATCTTGATTTAAATCAAGATGATTGCACAGTTGACAATAAGTTAAAAAAGTCCTGAACTTAAATTAAAAGTGCAATTTTTCTATCTTATATAAAATA
>JAYEHY010000002.1:0-7168 GCA_034659695.1 Campylobacterota bacterium
TCACAGAGTACCTGCTAGAGGGTAAGACATTGGGAGAGGCTGTACTTCATACCAAGCAACACTTAGGAGCTAGCTACAAAGATGCTATCTTGAATGGTAATCTGCTTGGTGATGTTACGCTTAGGTTAAGATAAGAGGTTTATCCCTCTTAAGATAATAAAAAAAGGAAGAGAAATGTTAGAAGAGACAACAGTAGAGAGTAGCAAAAAGATTTATGTTCAACCAGAGTTGCAAATTATGGGAAAAATGAATAGCGTAACTAAAGGTTTTAAAGATACATCTCAAGTCGATGCAGACGGATCTGGCGCTGAAGCATAAGAAATAAAGAAATATTTATTTTGAATATTAAAGAGATTTTTTCAAATGTTACTCTATATAATATAGAAGCTTTAGAAAAAAAGTTAAATATAGAAGCAAATGAGTGTAATCTAAGCGAACTTCTTGTACTTGCTTATGAAAAATGGGGAGAAGGTATTTTTTCTCATTTAGATGGTGATTATGCATTTGCCTTCTATAGTGCAGAGAGTAACTACTACTTTGCCGCTAGAGATCCTTTAGGGATTAAGGCACTTTACTACACAAAAACACCCCATGGATATGAGTTTGCTTCAACGATAACAGAACTCCTAGATTTAACAGATGTACTAAGAGAGCCTAATATTAATGCTATGAAAAGTATATTAAATAGTAGGGAAGTAGCTTATGAAAATACAATGTATGATGGAGTATATCGTGTTCCTCCAGGGTATTTTATACGCATTATAGATGATACACTAGAGTGCATACGCTACTGGTACCCAGAGAAGATAAAAAGAGATTATCATATTACAGAAGATGAGGCTAAAGAAAAACTCAATAAACTTTTATCGCAAGCGATAGATAAACGAGTAGCTAGCTTAGATGAGACAGGATTTCAAGTAAGTGGAGGGTTGGACTCCTCTTCTATCGTCTCTATATTATCAAAAAATGTTACAAAAAAAGTTGCAAAAAAAATTGATAGTTACTCTATTGGGCTTAAAGGACTAAAGTGTGATGAAGGTGAGTATGTAGATAGTATAATTGAGAAATATAGTATTAATCATAAAAAAGTTTCATGTGAAGCGTTAGATTATCATGAGAAATATGCACTTTCTAAACTTTATGCTATTAGTGGAGATTGGCCAATTATGTTTTCATCAGCTAAGGGTTTGGCTATGTCTTCTGTTATGAAGTCAGACAGTAAAAAAGTAATACTCACAGGTCAAGGCGGAGATGAACTTTTAGCGATGAATGCTTATACTTTTTATGAACTTTTTATTAGAGGTAAATTTATTACACTTTATAGAGAGTTAACGTTTGTCTCTAAACCCTGGCGTACTATAAAAAGACGTATAATAAAGCCATTAGTAGGAGAGAAAAATATAGAGATTATAAAAACTATTTTAAGAAAAGAGCGTTATAAAAATAGGGATAAAATATTGAATTTTAGTGATAAAATAGGTTTATCTGAAGGCTCCTTTAAGAGTGACATAGATGCGATTACCTCTGTACTGCATACTACGGTTTTAGATGCTAATTTTCTTCACCCTACAGAAACAGAGTTTAATGTAGAGTTTCGCCACCCTTTTTATGACTTAAAATTAGTAGAGTTTTCACTCTCATTACCTCCTATATTTAAATATACTAACGGACAAAGTAAATGGATACTTAGAAAAGCGATGAAAGATATTTTACCTGATATGATTAATAACAGAAAAGATAAAGCAGAATTTTCAGAAATGATTGTACAGCAGATAGCAGCTTTAAACCTATCTGCTTTACTTGATGATGCTTACATAGTTAAATTAGGTGTTATTGACCAAACAGGGGTTGATACGATTAGAAAAAACTATGAAGAGATGCGTGTGAAAAAGCCTTTTCATATTTGGGGGTTAATCAATATGGAGTATTGGTACAGATTTAACTTTGAAAAAGCGTCTTTAAAAGATGTAGATAAAAAGGAAGTGTAGCAGTGTTAGCCTATGGATATACTATCATCTGTAAAGATGCCTTGGATGCGTGTGTTAAAAAAGACGATTCACTGCCATCTATTGTAGTTGAAGAATCTTCTCTTTTAAGTATAAAAGAAGAGCTTAAGTACAAATTAAAATTTTTCAATAACCAAGAGAGAGAGTTAACACTCTATACAGATAGAAAATTTACAGCTACGCAGAGAGGACAGTTATGGACTTTTGAAATTAAAGATGTTCTTACACTCTTTTGGTACAGTGGCACAGAGAAGATAGAGTATATTAAACATGAAAACTTTAGCAATGCGTTACTTAAGTACTGGTGTCTTCACATCTGTTTGCCAACATTTTTTACCATAGAAGAGAAGTATGACTTTTTACATGCAGGTGCGGTTGAAATAGATAGTAAGCTTGTACTTTTTGTAGCAGAGTCTTTTGGTGGAAAGTCTACGATGACAGACTACTTTCTGAAACAAGGTCATGCCATGGTCTCTGATGACAAGGTAGGTTGTTATGAGAAAGAGGGACTTTTTTATGCCGTTCCCTCTCACCCACACCATAGACCCCATAGAGGTGTAGAAGATTTGGGCTTTTATGTAGAAAACAGAGCAAAGATTTCAAAACCCATACATGGTATATATGAGTTGGTAAAAGCAGAAGCTGATGCTCCTATAGTCATAAATAAAATTTCAGGTATAGAAAAATTTAAAACCCTACGCTACAGAAGTGAACTGAACCTCTATTTTTTAAAAAGTAAACGCTTTAACTTTCTTGCATCTTTAGCCAAAGTGGTACCTGTCTACAAGGTTACAGTACCATGGGACATGGAGCGTCTTGATGAAGTTTATAAGATGATTTGTGATCATAGTAGAAGTTTGTAGCTAAATTTTAATTCATATGCCTTTGCAACTTCAACAGCTATTAAGCCTTGGTTTTATTCTGTTTTTAGGAACATATACTGCACATCTTTACCTTCCCTTTTCAAGTATGCTTATCATAATTTTGTTTACTATGGCTATAGAGCATCTGTTCATATACACGAGAGAGAAAAAACTTCATTATTTCTCTTTTTCGTCTCTTTCAACAGCTATAGGTGTGATGCTTATGATGGTCACACCCTATTTATGGCTCTATATGGTTGTGATTACTCTAGGTCTGTTTCAAAAGCAGTTTTTAACTGTGGAAAACAGACATTTTTTTAACCCATCTAATTTTGCTTTGATCATGGCACTTGCATTTTTTTATCAAGATGCACATATTGTATTGGGTCAGTTAGGTGATACACTGTGGCTAAAACTTGTTTTAGTTGTCGTAGGACTTGCGATACTTATGCGTGCAAAGCGATGGGTTATCCCTCTTGGTTTTACCATTTTTTATCTTCTGTTTGAATATATATTGGTTGTAACTTATGACCCTGTACTTATTATGGAAGAGGTGTATCATCGCTTCTATTCAGTCTCTTTTATACTTTTTATACTTTTCATGCTTACAGACCCCAAAACTACACCTACTAATCTATGGCAGCAGTTGGGGTTTGCTCTGGTTATCGCATTTGGTTCAGCTCTGCTTGACAGGATATATGGTTTTAGGGTACAACACCTTTTTATGATACTTTTTATACTGAGTACGCTTGTACCTCTCTTAACAAACTGGCAGGAGAGCAGAGAGAAAAAAAGTGTGCTTGTTGTAACTATGAGCCTGTTTCTTTTGGCGCTAAGTGTTATAATACATATTCAGAGTCAAGCACCCTATTATTTTGAAATGGATAGTTAATGAATAAAGAGATAAAAACAAGCATACTTATACTTCTTATAGGTTTTACCGCAATTGGCATTTATTGGTTTACCCCTCTCTCAAGTCAGAGTAGTAAAAAATCTTCAATTATACATGAGAGAGTCATACTCCCTCAAAATAATTCAGATATTTATCAAGATATACCGCAAGTCAAAGCATATCTGCAAGAGTTAAAAGACCTCATCTCCCAAGGTAAAGCTGTGCTTCCTTTGCAAGATAGAGAGTTAGATGCTCATGCACAAAAAGCACAACAGATACTACTCAAAGATGAAGCGTTCTTAAAAGATACGAAACAGGAAAATAGACCTCTACATAATGATATGATGCGTATCTTACCTGTTATTGTCAGTACACTAGAGAGCAAAACAAAAAGTATTTGTGAAACAACCCGTTGTTATCAGGCAGAGAAATATAACTATGTGACCAATGCCACTACAAGAGCCGTCGTTGATGTAGACAATGCTAAAGTTTTAACGGTTCAACACTACCCCAATATGCAACCTGATATCTCTTTGCGTCTTACACGTATAGCCCAAGCCATAGCACTCAATGCTCCTGAAGTGAAGAGAGAGTTAGGGTATGAACCCTCTAAAAAAGATATGACCATGGCAAATGTACGTGGTTCATTACAGGGGTCACCCTGTGAAAACTCAGAACATCTCTGTGTTGCTCCCACATTTGCTGACCATAAAAATGAGCAGGCACTTTGGGCGATAGTAGACTTGACAGACCTAAAATTGGCTGCGGCAAAGTGGGCAGGGCTTGGTAAAACAGCAACGCCAGCGTGTATCTCTGAAAGAAGTTTGCAAAACCGTCATATTATGGAGAATTTTTGTCAAAAAAATACCATACTTGAAAAAAATGGGTGGAAGCTCTCCTATAGAATTACAGGTTCAGATGGTTTAGAAATTATAGATGTCTCTTACAAAGGTAAAGCAGTATTGAAGTCTGCCAAAATAGTAGATTGGCATGTAAGCTACAAACAAAAAGGAGCAGCAAACCTAGACACAAGTACCCCTGCTGTCATAGAAGGCAGGCTTGTAGAGTACAATATAGGAGATGACGACAACTACCTCTTTGGCTATAATGATGCTATGGGTTGTCCTATGTTCTCTACCTCTGTAGTGTTGCCGTTTAATGCCCCACAGGTAAAGAAACTTCAAAAGAGTGATGGCTTCATGTTGACGCAGGACTATAGAAATCCAAAATGGCCTATGGCATGTAACTACCGTTATGAAAATCGTTTTGAGTTCTATGATGATGGCTCATTCAGGGTAGTAGCCGTCAATAAAGGACGAGGATGTGGAGACAATGCCATCTATAGACCTGTTATGCGTATAGATATGGACTTGGGTGGGAAAGAGGCATTTTACAGTTATGCTGAGAGTTGGAAAGTGTGGAAAACAGAGGGCAGTGAAAAAGTCAAAAAGCAAAAGAGTCCATACCCCTATAAAGTCATCTCTAAAACAGAACCCTCAAGAGGCTACTACATAGAGCCAAACTATGGTCAGTTTGGAGACAAGAGCCGTGGAGACAATGCCAATATCTTTGTAACACGATTTAAAGAATATGAGGGGGCTACAGATCTTTTAACACTTGGTTCTTGTTGTAACCTAGATGAAGATGGGGTAGAGGTTTTTATAGAAGATAAAGAGAACATAGATGCACAAAATATAGTAATATGGTATGTTCCACGTATTAGAAATGACATCAGAGAAGGGCAAGAGTACTGCTGGGCAGATACGGTCATCGGAGCCAATGGTAACTTAGAGGTAAAAATGTGGCCATGCAATGTAGGTCCTAAATTTGTACCTGTAGCAAATAGTACAAACAAAGAGTAGGCATGAAAAGATTTATCCCTATACTGCTTTCTATTGTTATGGTTCTGTTTGCATCCTATGTTGTGTTTATAAAAAAGCATCAAGTTATGATGCGTCCAAAAGCTCATGAAGTTCAAGCTAATATAGGTGTATTTGAGCGTTCAAGACCTTGTGTGAAACTGCCTGACTTTCTCAAACGCATGAAAATAAAACAACCGGTAGTCATAGACCTCTCTCAAAAAAAGTACAAAGGCATAGCACTCTACCATGGTAAAAAACTTCAAAAGGTGTTGCATCCAAAAATGTGGGAGAAGTATGGGCATTTTGGTACCTATGCACTAGACAAACAGGGCAATATATTTTTAGCCCCAACACCTTACATAAGTATAAAAGAAGAAACTTTTAATCTACAGAGAAATATCTATAAACTTAACTCAAAAAGTGGTAAATTAGATATTTTTATGCATTTTGATGATGTCCATCCCTCAGCCTATAACCCTTATGGTATAACGTCACTAGTATATGACTGTGATGATCATACCCTATGGGTCTCTGCCATAGATGAGACAAGCTATGAGAAACAAAGAGGGGTTATTTATCATATAGATATCAAAACAAAGACAATTTTGCAAAAAATAGAAGGTTTAGATGCGTTAACCTTGTCATTGGTTTCAGGTAAAGAGGGTAAACATTTACTTGTTGGAGCGAGTAGGGAGAGTGCACTTTATGCGTATAAAATTGTAAACAATAGAGTCATAGCTAAACCTGAAAAGCTTTTTACTTTAGTTAATGCCAATGAGTACATACGAAAAATAAAAATAAAATCCAAAAATAGACTAGAGCTTCAAACCGTTCCTTTTATGTACTCTCTTGTTGTTCAAACAGCAAAAAAAGACCGTAGATATTATAGATTAATTTGGAATGAAGAAAAAGTAAAATGGAGTATATCTTATAATTAAGTTAAGTTTTATGAAAAACTACTATAGTGACGTTTGCATTGCAATAAAGCTAAACTATTTGCAAAAATAGGACAGAAAGTTATGGGTCTCATGCAGATCGCCAGACTACTCAATCATTAAATCATTAAATCATTAAAATAATTTCTAGGGAGAGAATTAGATGAGAAATAAGTATAATTGGATTAGATTAGTTATAGTACAGCTAATGTTTTTGATATTTGTAACTGGATTACAGGCAGATATTACAGGTATAGTTTATAAAGACTTTAATTTAAATGGTCAGATAGATGATGACAATGTAACTAAAGATTTAGGTGTTATGGGGCTTACAGTGTCTGCAGTGTGTGAAGATGGGAGTACCCCTTCAGATACTACAGATGCCAATGGTGCATACGCTCTGACTGTAGCTACAGCAGACAATGTGTGTCGTGTAGAAGTTGACCCAAGCAGTGTCGGCTTATATGCCGCTGCAAACTCACAAGGTTCAGCTACCTTAGTAAGTATGGTCAATGACGGACAAGAGCATAACGTCTCTTTGTCATCCGTTGCAAACTACTGTCAAACTAAGCCAGATGTTGTTATGGCAGCCTTACCAGGGTATTGGGAT
>JAYEHY010000003.1:0-27871 GCA_034659695.1 Campylobacterota bacterium
GGGCAAAAGAGTAAAAAGGAGAGATATAGTAAGAAAATATCTATAAAATATAAGGATTACTTATTTTTAAAAAAGTTTTGATGTCTTATGTGGACAAAATGGATGATGTATCCGACAGACTCCTAGACAAATACGAAAATGGAAACTGTAAAGTAGTAGATGGGCTAAAAGATAAAAAACAAACCTTCGGAGCAAATATTCACACTCTTTTATCTGATAGCTTCTTCATGGAAGGTGGGCTTATGGGTGAGTTTGCTAAGGGGAAGATAGACAAAGCCATTACACTTTTAAATCAAGATAAATTAAGTGAAAATGATTTGAAATATTGTGAGCAGATTATCTCTATTATTGGTGAGCCTATCGTTAAAAATCAGTTGCAACGGATGTTGGATAGTAAGAGACTCTCTAAAATTTATGCGATTAATCAAAAAATAAAAGATATGTCTTATGAATTAGAAGTATTAAAGGAACATCAATCTAAAATAGTTAAAGATGAACTGAGAGATAAGGGTAAAAGACAATACAAAGAAAGGCTAAAAAATGACAAAGAATGAAATATTACAAAAGATTAAAGTATTAAAAGAGACGCTTTCTAAAGATGGTTTTGTGATTGATGGTATTTTTGGCTCTTATGCTAGAGGGGATTATACTGAGAAGAGTGATGTCGATATATTGTACCATTTAGATAAAACCTTTTTAGATAAATATAGTGGATTTATAGGATTTAAGCGTTTAGATGAGATAAAAAAAATCATTTCTAAAGCTATCAATAAAGAGATAGACTTAGCACCTAAAAATAATTTATCTTCTACGGCTAAAAAATACATTATGAAAGATGTACTGTATGTCTAAATACTCTTTAGATGCAAAAGTAAATTTTATATTGGAAATGTGTGTAAATATTCAGAAGATAGTCAAGCGTCATAAAGGCATAGTCTCGGCTCTTGAAGATTATGAAGGACAAATGGCTCTTTTGATGGGCATTGCTCAGATAGGAGAAACACTTAAAAAAATAGATGATGATGTTATTGAAAAATATGATTTAGTTGAAGATAAACAAGGTGCTTACTATACGAGAAATTATATTGTACATGATTATGAGGGTGTAGATTTGTCTTTTATGGAAAATACGATTAGAGAGTATTTACCTAAGCTGGAAGAGAAGTTTTTGAGTATAAGAGATGATTTAGCCAATGACTAGGATAGCGTCTAAAGATTTAGATAGATTTGCTGATGAGCATTATGAGGCTATTAAAGATAAACTTAAAGATTTTCCAAAAGCTTGTAAATACTCATTGGAAGAAGTCATAAAAGCTAAACCTCATAAGCTTGATGAGATTGCTAATTGGGGAAAAGACAAAACAGATATTTATGAATTTATGATAAATAGATACAAAAACTTTACAACAAAAAAAGTTGAATATGATGCCTATGATTTAGCAAAGAAGTTAAATATTAATGTTTGTTCGTATTGTAATATCAATAGTACCTATACGGTGATAAAAAATGATAATGTAAAAATCACACGACCAGAGTTTGACCATTTTTATGATAAAGCTCAAAACCCTATTTTAGCACTCTCTTTTTATAACTTAATTCCCTCTTGTCATATTTGTAACTCTACACTTAAAGGAACAGATAAGTTTTCTATAGCGACACATTTAAATCCCTATAGTGATAGTTTTAATGAAGTGGCTAAATTTCAATTAAAAATACAAGATAGTACATTTTATCATTCAGAAGATGGCTTTATGGTTGAACTTAAATCAGAAGACAAAAGAGCCAAGAAGCAAATAGAGAGTTTTAAACTAGATACACTATACCAAAATCACAAAGACATCATTTTGGAACTCATCCAAAAAGAAGCCATCTACAACAAAAGTTATTTAGATGAACTTATGAGTCAATATGAGGGAACACTCTTTAAAAATAGAGAAGATTTACAAAGATTGATTACTTGTGGATATGTGAGTGATGAAGAGTTATCTAAACGCCCTCTCTCCAAACTCATCAAAGACATCAGTGAAGAGCTAGGGTTAGTATGAAAAACTTATTAATTGGTAGGTTGTCACCCACTCTACAGCAGGAGACTAAAATACAAATGAGATTAGCACTACACCCCTGCCGTGCAATCTCCACTTTTACTTCGCTAAAATCAATGCTTTTAACTCTTTAATATCTTCACGTAGTTTTTCTATTTCTACTTTTGAAGCATCTTCACTACTGTGAAGTTCTTCTATAATTTTTTCCTCTTCATCTGCATTCATTTCATTCATAGCATCTACCACTATGGCAATAATAAGATTGACAATAATAAAGGTAGCCATAAAGATAAAAGGTATGAAAAATACCCAAGCTAAAGGGTACACTTCCATAATAGGACGGACTATTCCCATAGACCAAGACTCTAGTGTCATCACTTGGAACAGAGTATAAAATGATTCACCTAATGTTCCGAACCATTCAGGAAACTTTTCACCAAAAAGCTGTGTTGACATAATGGCAAAAATATAGAAAAAGAGTGTAAGTAACCCTGCTATGGAAGCGATGCCTGGTATGACACTCAGCAGAGCAGCGATGATTTTTCTCATTTGGGGAACTACGGTCACTAGTCTAAAGAGTCTTAGTACCCTTAACACTCTGAAAATCTCAAAGCCTGCACTAGCAGGTACCAAGGAGATAGCCACAATAAAGAAGTCAAATAGTGACCATGAATCTTTAAAAAATGCTGCTCGGTGTACATAAATCCGTAAAATTATCTCTATGGTGAATGCAGTGACTACAAACATGTTGAAAAGGTTAAAAAACATGTGGTACTCTGTGGCAAAATGCTTTGATGTCTCAAACCCCATGGTAATACCATTGAGTACTATAAGTGCAATAATAAAGTTTTGAAACCTCTTATCTTCTACAAATCTTTCAATCGTTTTATACATCTATTTTCCTTTGTAAAAATACTCCACTCTCTACATGTTCTGTATGAGGGAATTGGTCGTACATCGCTGCTTCTACTACTTCATGTGTTTGAGAAAGTGTTAGCAAATCTCGTGCTAATGTTTCAGGGTTACATGAGATGTAGATGATGTTCTCTATGGTTGATATAAGTGCTATGGTTCCCTCGTCCAAACCTGCACGAGGAGGGTCAACTAGCACGGTGGAAAAGTTATATGATTGTAAATCTATCTCTTTAAGTCGGCTAAACTCTCGCACACCGTTAAGTGCTTGGGTCATCTCTTCTGAAGAGAGTCTGGCAAAAGTGATGTTCTCTACACCATTAAGTTCACAGTTTTCTAGGGCTGCTTTAATGGAACCTTTACTTATCTCTGTGGCTAAAACTTTTTTAAAATAGCCAGATAGAGGTAAGGTAAAGTTACCCAAACCACAGTAACTCTCTAAAAAGTCTCCATGCCCTACTTTTTCATTACTTACCTTTTTGGCTTGTTTTATCGCCCACTCTATCATCTTTACATTGACTACTGGGTTTGGTTGAGTAAAGCCACTCTCATACTCAACATAAGTAAAAGTCTTACCATCAATAAATAGTTTCTCTGTTACAAATTCATCTGAGAGTATAACCTTCTGCTTACGACTTCTACCCATAACCTTACAGTTTAACTCCTCCTCAAGCATCTTAGCCTCAACTAACCACTCATCATCTAATTTACGATGATACAACATTGTAATAAGACACTCATCTGTCGTAGTGGCTAAAAACTCTACTGCAAAGAGACGCTTTTTTAACACTTGAGTGGAAGCGTTTATCTTATTTAACAGTTTCCACATACGCTTCTCTATAGGAAGTATCACTTTAGGACACTCCTCTATGTTTATGGCACCTTTTTTTTCAATGTTACCCATTGCATAGTCACATCTGTCACCATCATGCCAGATACGAAACTCACTCCTAGCACGATAGTGGCTTGCTGGAGAATCAAAGACTTCTAGTTTTTCCCTATAAAAAGGAGCCAATAGCCCACTTACTCTCTTCTCTTTTTGCTTTAGTTGCTCTTCATAACTTAGCTCATAAAGCCCGCAAGAGCCACAACTTCCAAAATGTTTACATGTCATTTATCACTCACTTAATTTCAATTAGATATAATCACGATAATAATATTTACGTAATTCTATCTAAAAGGTGTAAAAAATGTCTATAAGCGTTGTAATATTGGCGGCAGGTCAAGGTACAAGAATGAAATCTACTACTCCAAAGGTACTGCATGAAATTTCTGGAAAATCCATGCTTTTCCATGCCATCGATGCAGCACAGGAGATAAGTAATGATATTACCGTAGTACTCTACCACCAAGCAGCACGCATACAAGAGCAGATAGAAGCTCACTATGCTGGTGTACACTTTCATATGCAAGATGCAAAAAAATTTCCAGGTACTGGCGGAGCAATGAAAGGGGTAACAACAAAAAACACTCGCACACTTATACTCAATGGTGATATGCCTCTTATTACCAAAGACTCTCTTTTGGCACTTACTTCAGGTGATGCTGACATCAACATGTCTGTAATAAAACTTCAAGACCCTACAGGGTATGGACGTGTAGTGATAGAAGATGAAAAAGTGTTAGAGATAGTAGAACAAAAAGACTGTAATGAAGCTCAACTACTTACAAAAACTGTAAATGCAGGTATCTATGCGGTAAACAGTTCTCTTTTAGAGCGTTACATTCCTGCACTTAGCAATGACAATGCACAAGCGGAGTACTACCTTACAGATATTGTTAAAATGGCAGTAGATGAAGGAAAAACTGTAAATCCCATTTATGTAGAGGAGGAGGAGTTTAAGGGGGTAAACTCTAAGCTCGACCTAGCTCATGCAGAGGAGATACTACAACGCCGCATAAAAACAGAGTGGATGAAAGCTGGGGTAAGTATGCGTTTGCCTGAGACTATCTACATAGACTCTCGTGCGACTTTCAAAGGGGAGTGTCTACTTGAAAATGGTGTAAGCATTCAGGGGGCTTCATGCATCATCTCTTCTCACATTAAAACGCACTCTATAGTAGAGGAGTCTCATGTAGAGAACTCAGATGTGGGACCCATGGGAAGAGTTAGACCAAACTCTAAACTTGTAGATACGCATATAGGAAACTTTGTAGAAGTAAAAAAATCAACTCTCACTGGTGTAAAAGCTGGTCACCTAGCTTATATTGGCGATGCAACAGTAGATGAAGGCTCTAACATTGGTGCTGGTGTTATTACCTGTAACTACGATGGTAAAAACAAGCACCAAACTATCATTGGTAAAAATGTTTTTGTAGGTTCAGACACACAACTCGTTGCTCCTGTAACCATAGCTGATGATGTTATGGTCGCAGCTGGTAGTACGGTTACAAAAGATGTAGAACAAGGGGCATTGGTACTCTCAAGAACACCTCAAAAAAGCATTAAAAACTTCTTCTATAAGTTTTTTGGAAAGGCATAATATGCAAATAGATTTAACAGGTAAAACCATACTACTTGGTGTAACAGGAAGCATCTCTGCATATAAAGCTTGTGACTTAACTCGTCTATTTGTAAAAGCAGGTGCCAAGGTACATGTGGTTATGACAGCTAGCAGTGAGCGTTTTGTATCTGCTTTGACATTTGAGGCACTTACAAGAAACCCTGTACTTACAGAAAATTCTGAGTCTTGGAGTTCTGAACTTAATCATATAGAAGTAGGTAAAAAATGTGATATTTTTGTTATTGCTCCTGCTACAGCGAATACCTTAAACAAACTAAGCAAGGGTATAGCTGATAACATCTTAACCCAAACTGCTCTAGCCTATGCCAAAACGATGATTGTAGCACCTGCAGCAAATACACAAATGCTTAAAAACCACTACACTGTAGGTAGCCTTAAAATGCTTGGAGTAAATGACTATGTTATCGTAGAACCTCAAGAGAAACTTTTAGCTTGTGGTGATGTAGGTTCAGGAGCATTGGCTGAACCTATGGAGATCTTCTTTGAAACAGCAAAAGAACTTTTAAAAGAGGAGTTTTGGGAAGATAGACGCATTGTAGTTACAGGTGGTGGTACACGAGAGAAGATAGACGAAGTACGATACATCTCTAACTTCTCATCAGGAAAAATGGCAAAATCACTCTGTCTCTCTTTGTATCTTAAGGGTGCTGATGTATGTTACATTACCACTACAGGAGATGAGGGCTTACCTTCAAGCATCTATACAATAGATACTGACGATGCCGAGGAGCTTTTAGACTATACAAGAGATGCTATACGAGTCGCTAAAAAAGGTAAAATGTCTAAACCCTCTATGAATGCTGCAGATAGACACCTCATACAAAAAGTACCTTATCTATTTATGGTGGCAGCAGTAGCAGACTTTACGCCTAAGTTTCCTCAAATAGGAAAATTGAAAAAATCTATGATAGGTGAAAGTTGGAATATAACACTAAAACAGACAACAGATATACTTGCAAATATAGATAAAACAGATATCAAAACTGTTGCATTTAAAGCGGAAATGGATAGCCAAGAGGGCTTAGAAAATGCCGTGAAACTTCTTGATGCAAAAGAGGTAGATGCCGTGTGTTACAACTTACTTCAAGATGCTACAAGTTTTGGTGGAGAAGAAAATGAAATTACATTTATTACAAAGCAGAATCAAGTAGATTTAGGTCGTAAAGATAAACTTAAACTCGCAGAAGGTATTCTCTATGAAGCAAGAAGATTGTGCCATGACTAACATGCCGTTACATCATCTCGCAATTATCATGGATGGCAATGGCAGATGGGCAAAAGAGCGTGGGCTATCACGTACCAAAGGTCACGAGAGAGGTGCAGAGACGATACGAGATATTACCAAGTATTGTGTTAAGCATACAGATATAAAAACTGCTACCTTTTATGCATTTAGTACAGAGAATTGGAAACGTCCAAAACTTGAAGTAGAGTTTCTTATGAAACTACTTGACAGGTATCTTAAAAATGAACTCTCTACTTACCAAAAGCATGGTATATGTTTTCAAGCTATTGGTGATGTAAATGCATTTTCTAAACCTTTGCAAAAGCGTATTAAAGAGACAGAAGAACTCACAAAAAACAATACAAACCTTAGACAAATTCTAGCATTAAACTATGGAGGAAGAGCAGAGATAGTCTCTACAGTAAATACCCTGATCGATAAGGGTAGAAAAAGTATTACAGAAGAAGATATTTCTAAAAATCTACAAACACCTTACAGTGATATAGATTTACTCATTCGTACCAGTGGAGAAGAGCGTATATCTAACTTTCTTTTATGGCAATTGAGTTACTCTGAATTTTATTTCACTCCTACCTTGTGGCCAGACTTTACAAATGAAGAGTTAGATAGAATAATAAAAGATTTTGAAAAACGAACAAGACGCTATGGAGGTCTAAAATGACAGAAACACTAATAATTGAAATTTCCCTAATCGTATTTATATTTGGAATCATGATTGGTTCATTTCTTAATGTAGTTATCTACCGTGTACCCAAAGGAGAGAGCATTGCTTTTCCTGCATCTAAATGCCAAAGTTGCCAAACTCCTCTAAAGTGGTGGCATAATATCCCTATATTTTCATGGCTGTTTCTTCGTGGGAAGTGTGCATTTTGTGAAGAAAAAATATCTGCACAATACCCTGCTGTAGAGTTTATAACAGGTATTGTTTTTGTTGCGCTCTATGCCAAGGTAGGCTTAGTATGGTATTTACCTTTTGTTGCTACTTCATTTGCTGCACTTCTTGCACTTGTTATGATAGATTTTAAATATATGGCTGTTCCAGATAATGTAAACTTTGTTGCACTACTCTTTGCACTCATACAACCAGAGTTTTTAAATGCACTTATACATGCAGCCATAGCAGCAGGTGGTCTCTACCTAATAGGACTGTTAGCAGCCCTACTCGCTAGAAAGCAGGCTATGGGTGGTGCAGATGTTATAGTAGCAGGAACAATGGGTGCATTACTTGGATTTCCAAACTTTTTTGTAGCGATATTCCTCTCCGCAATTTTAGCAATGATTCCTTCACTTGTTAACCGTGAAAATGGTGTACCTTTTGTACCATTTTTAGCAATGGCAACATTTATTGTCTATCTTTATGATGCACAAGCAACCCAAATTTTAGAGAAAATTATTTATGGTTAATGTAAGAGGGTATATTTCGTCAAACTTTACAAAAGCATTTTTGACAATTTTTTTACCCTTTTTTCTTATAATATCTCTTGTATTTTTAGTAAAAATATCTTCACTTACTTCTAAAATCCAAATATCATTTGGAGAACTGTTTGAACTTTTTGCGTACTCTATTCCAGAAATTATTTTTTATACTCTTCCTCTCTCTTTTGTTGCTGCTTTAGCTAATGTTCTTATGAAACTCTCTCAAGATAATGAACTCATAGCACTATATGCTTTAGGCTTAAAAGCAAAAAAAGTACTTAAAAGTTTACTTTTACTCGCTACACTCTTCTCTGTACTGCTACTCTCTATCTCATTTTTAGCTATGCCCTTAAGTAAACAGTTCTACAAAGCATTTAAGGCTTCCAAGAAGTCTGAAGCAAAACTCAATATTGTTGCAGGAAAACTTGGTCAAAAATTTGGAAATTACTATATCTATTTAGAAGAAAATAGAGATGATATATTTCATAATATTGTAATTTACAATCGTACTAAAAAAGATGAAGAGCAGTTTTTTTCCGCACAGGAGGGTAAGATAAATAAAAATTCAGAGACAACCTCACTTTTACTGAATAATGGCTATGGCTATACCTATACTAAAGATAAACTTCAACAAGCAGAATATAAAACTTTAGAGGTATATGATACAACTAAGAAGAAATTTTTTAAATTTGAAGATATATCTATCTATTGGAGTAAATTAAAAAAGAGTGAAAGATTGATGAAAAAAGCACTTTTTTATCTTTTCGTTAGTCTTATTCCTCTACTCAGCGTATATCTTATCGCTGCATTTACCATGATAAACCCTCGCTATCAGAGTAACCACTCATTTATTGTGATATTTAGTATTACATTTATCTTCTATATGTTAGCATCTATTTTACAAAAATGGGGGAACTACTATCTACTTATTTTATTTATAATTTTTATGACCTTTATGGGTAAATGGTTTTTTAAGCAACGTGTTGAAAGATATTTTTAATGAGAGTTAAAGCAGTTGTTTCTTATGATGGAAGTGTATATAAGGGTTTTCAAAAACAAAAAAGTACTTCTAACACAGTAACACACTCTATTGAAAAAGCACTACAATCACTACATATTAATTCGCCTATAGTTGGTAGTGGTCGCACAGATGCAGGGGTACATGCAACAGGACAGGTAATACATTTTGATTTACCTGCATTTTGGATTGACCTTAATAAACTAAAGATAAATCTTAATAGAAAACTAAATAATATACAATTTAAACACATTAGCTCTGTAAAAGAAGATTTTCATGCCCGTTTTTCTGCAAAAAAAAGACTCTATCGTTATGTGTTTAAAACTAAAAAACCCTCTATATTTGAACAAAAATATATTTCATACTACAGCCACTTTGACAAACGTATGCTTCAAGACGCACTTGGTCAATTTGTAGGAAAACATAATTTTTCTTACTTTCTTAAAACTGGCAGTGTAACACATACTACAATTAGAGAGATATACTATAGCAATTATATACAAAAAGGTGACTATCACTTCATATATTTTCAAGCAAATGGTTTTTTACGTTCTCAGGTAAGAATAATGGTCAATACATCTATGGAGGTAGCACAAGGGAGAATGAGTATTGCTCAACTCACAGAGCAACTAGAGGGGCGAAAAAAGCATATAAGCAAGCTTGCCCCTCCCGAAGGACTCTATTTAGCTAGGGTCCTTTATTGATTGGTTAATTTTTCTTTTAACTCTTCTATACTTGCAGACTCATTTAGAACTTCACAACAATAATCATCATCCTCAGATGGATTATATACAAGTGCAAAAGGCTTTGCTCCTGTATCTGAAATAAGATCAACAATCATGCATTTCATATTATTGAAAGGCTTAGCATCATAGATTACAAATGTATAATCAATCTCTTCTAATTTATCTAAAAAAACTGTATCATCTGTTACAACATCGATTTTAAGATTTAAATTTTTTAATCTAATACCATAAATATTTGCCATAAGTGGCATAGAGTGATAAACCAAAACATCTAATTTCTCTTTATTACTAACTGCCTTTTCTACTATTTCTACAGCAGGCTCAGGAGTCTCTACAATAGGTTTTTCTACGATAGACTCTTCAACAGTAGAGGTCTCTTCATGGCTATCTAATGCTTGTAGTGACTCTGTTATACTGCTTGGTAATTTTTCTTCTACTACATCCTCTTTTTTAACAGATTCTTCTACTGCTGTCTCAACTTCAGGAGTATCTTCTTCTATACTATTTTCTTCTTTAATAATTCTAGTAGAGAAGTACTCTTGTAAAAGTAAATTTAACTGTTCTAATTCTATAGGTTTTGAAAGATAATTATCCATTCCCGCTTTAATATACTTTTCTCTGTCACCAGACAAAGCATTTGCAGTTAATGCTACGATAGGAATATGATGCTTACGACTCTTCTCTTCATACTCCAAGATTTGTTTAGTTGCTTCAATACCACCAAGAACAGGCATTTGAATATCCATAAAGATAATATCATATTCATTTTGCTCACGATAATCACAAGCTATTTGTCCATTATCAGCTAGTGTTACACTAACACCAAACCCATCTAGTACATTTTTAATAAGCTTTTGATTAATGTTATTATCTTCAGCAACCAATGCATTTACATTTCTAAATTTCACTTTTCCTTTATTGTCTTTCGATTTTGTTGTTTTTTTACTTCCTTTTTCCTCATAAACAACATCTAATGACTTAATAGTTTTAGTAAAGTTTACTGGCTTATAAAAGATTCTATCAATCTTATTTTCAACATCCTTAATTTTTTTCTTTTTATCTCCTGTCATCATTAATACTATTTTGGTGTCTAATTCCAAATATTTTTCAAGATCACCTTTTCTTTGACAATATTTATAGTCAATATAAAGTACATCAGGTAAAGATGGTTTTACATCAAACAATTCGTTATCATAATAGATATCGAACTGAGCACCAGAATAGCTTACATATGTTTCAAGGTTTTTATTAATAACAGCTTCAATAGTAATATCTGGAACTAAGAAACCAACTTTAAATTCACTCATATCAATTTTAGTTTTCTCTTCTAAGTCATCAGGTTTTTTAAAATTCAAGGTAAAGAAGAATGTTGAACCTTCATCTTCTACACTTTCGATATCTAATTCACCACCCATAAATGTAGTTAATTTAGCTGAAATTGCTAAACCTAGTCCTGTACCACCAAATTTTCTGCTTGTACTTGCATCTGCTTGGGAGAAAGCATCAAATATTTTACTTTTTTGATCTTTTGTAATACCAATACCTGAGTCTTCTACAGAAAATCTTACACTAACTTCTTCCTCATTCTCCTCCATCTTTTCAATACGCACATTAACTGCACCATTTGTAGGGGTAAATTTAATAGCATTACTAATAAGGTTAACAATAATTTGAGAAATCTTTGTTGGATCACCTATCACAGACTGAGGTAATGCAGGATCTACATAAATACCAAAGTCTATATCTTTTTCTGCTGCTCTAGCAGCATAGGATTCAACAGAAGCTTCAAATTTCTCAATAGGATTAAATGGAATATTTTCAAGTTCAATTTTATCTGCTTTTATTTTAGAGAGGTCTAGAATATCATTTACAATAGATAAAAGATTATCAGAACTATGTTCAATTACAGAAATAAACTCCTCCTGTTCATCTGTAACAGGTGTAGATTTAAGTAACTGTGTAAAACCTACAATTCCATTAAGTGGTGTACGTATTTCATGAGACATATTTGCTAAAAAGAGATCTTTTGCTTCATTGGCTTCTTTGATTGTTTCAGTAAGAAATTTATATATTTTATTTATTTCTCTATTTTCAATAAGTACCTTCAACTCTCTTTGTTGTTGATGATTTAGTACCTCTTCAATATCTCTTAGTGTCTCTTCAAAAAGCTGTTTATCTTTGTTGATATTATAATAAATTACAAGTAGTACAAGAAGCAGTAACAGTGTTACAATACTTCCTATTCCATACTCTACCATTATTTGTTTACTTTGACTTACCTTATCATCTACATGTTTATCCATTGTAGATTTCAATATACTTTGTGCCAAACCAATATACTGCATCTTCTTTTCAACTTGAGAAAACCAATTAGTAGTTGAAACTTCATATTTACCTGTCAATGAACCATACAAAATTTGTACACGTTCATATGCACCAATTTTAGTAAATTCATCGGATGTAAGTAAGTTATTTAATTTAGAAGCTACTACACTATTACCTAGTACATTAAACTTTGGTAATGTATCATTTACTAAAAGTGTATCCCAAAATTCCAAATCTTTATTTGTCATAATTCTTGAACCACTTAAAACAAAAAATATTCCTGTATTTTCTAATTTAGTGTTCTCTTTAAGTTCTGTAAAATCAGTATAGACATCTAAATATTTTTTCATATCTACAGATGCATCATTTTTTGATACTTCTATCATAGTACTAATTAAAGGTTTAAATATTTTTTCATGATACACTTGAAAGAAAACATATTTATAGTCTGAGGTTAATGTGTTTACCTTTGTACGTACACGCTTTAAATCTTTTTTTATCGTATTTAGATGTTGTGTATAAGATTGAAATTTTTTATATTTATTCAAATATTCACTTAAGTCTACTATTGCATTATCTACAATTATTCTTGCTTCTTTAACTTTATTAAAACCTCTATCACCATCAGTACCCATATAAATAGCACTGTAGAGTCGTTCATCAGCTATTTTATCGAGAATACTATCCATCTCTTCTATAAAATGTGCACTTTTTATACTATTACCTCTATTATTATATTCATTATATGCAGTATAGGTATAATAAGAGAAAAAACCTAATGCGACAACAACAATAACTATAAGAAGATTAAAGATATTTTTATTATTAATAATTTTCATTTTTCATCCTTAACTTATTGATTTTTAGCATGGTAAAGTGCAATTTTTGTAACAAGATCTTCCATATACTCAATAGATGTGAACATAAGCTTTGGTATAAATAGATTTTCTGATTTATCAAAAAAGATTTTATTAATCTTCCATGATTTATTTATTAAACTCTGAACATCATCATATTCATGAGGATATTCATATCTATTTATGTGTTCTATATTAGCTTCAAATCTCAAAATTGAATCTTTCATCTGTTCTTTATTAGTTTTTGAGTCAAATCCAACATGCAAAGCCATATAGTATTTTGTAATTCTTTCTAATAAATACTCCATCTCTTTAGTAATCATCAACATCTCTTCTTCTTTACTAAAATCATATTTATGTGCATAAGCAATAGAGTCTGCACCTTCAAGAAGTGTTTCACTGTAATCCAACATAAGTGCAACTTTCTCTTTATCTGATTTATCCTGAAAAATTTCTTCTATTTGATCCTTACTGTATGCTAAAAATTCTAAAATATCTTTAGTATCACTATCTTTAGTAGTTGTAGCAATAACCCGTAAATCTTCTGTAAGTGATAAAAGTGCTTGATTTAGTTTTTTCTTTACCAATAATTTATTTTGATGTTGATAAAAGAAAATATAATCTTTAACAATTTTTTGACTTAAGTATCTAATATTTTCTGAAGCTTCTATTACTTTAATATCTCCTCTTGTTGCAACTATAACCTTTTTGACCTCATTAGTACTTACAGATTTGGCATCATTTTTTTTACTTTCTGTTTCAGCAAAAAGTCCTACCCCCACAAGGAGGAAAAATATATAAAATAATTTCTTCATCATTTCCCTTTATTTATATAACTCCACATAAAGCACTGTTATATCATTCATCTTTTTAGTAATATTATCTGTGGTGTTAAAAACAATAAGTGGCAATCCGCCTTTTTCTATATTAAGATAAAATTTATATACTATTTTCCATAATCTGTCAACTTCATTAAGTTTACGATTAATCTCTGGCGTATTTGTCTCATTTGACATTAATACTTCATGTGATTTAGTATATAGTGCAACTGCTTCTTTCATTTGATCAATAGTATTTTTATCTTTAATTCCTGCTTGATACGCAATATAATATTTGGCAATACGTTGTGCAAGCATTCTTTGCTTTCCTGATAGACCTACAATTTTTGATTCATCAATTTTAACAGTTTTCTTTAAAGAATCAACAACATATTGACTCCCCTCAAGCATTGATTCACTTAAATCTATAATTAATTGTGCATTATCTATAGTAAAGTTCTCTTTAGCTGTAGATTCAAAATCTTCACTTGACATCTCAACAAATGCCAGTAGGTTTGCAATATCTGAATTATTGATTGATTTAACAAGTATTTTATGTGTAGAAAGTAACTCGTCTAAAGACTCGCTAAGCTGTTTATTCGCTTTAGATGAAGCAATATTTTTACCAGCATACAGATAATCTTTAGCTATACGTTGAGAAAGCATTCGTTGTTTACCTGCAATATCTATAAGTTTTACTGTATCTGAAATTACTATCTCATCTGTTGAAGGGGCTGCTACACTGATACCAGATAAAGCAAAGATTGCAACTGCTACTAAAGCAGTCTTTTTAATTATTTTCATTTCCATTATTTTCCCTTTATTTAGTTTCTAAAGCAACATATTTTTGTGTTGCAGTATTCATGTTTACAAGAATATCATTTGACTTTTTATAAATTAAAGTAGGTACAAATTTTGACTTTGACTTACTCATCATTTCAAAAAATACAAATGATTTTTTCACTTTAGCTAAAATGGCTTTTATCTCATCTGTATTTAAAGATGATTTTTCTAATTCTGCCAATGATTTTTTAAAAAGAGTCATAGAGTCTTTTAATTTATCATTAAATTGTGGATCTTTAACTTCCCATACTTTTAACATATAAAGACTTGCCATTCGTTGAGAAAGCATTCTTTGCCTTCCTGATTTATTTACTACATCACCAGAAGCCTTCCCTGTCTCTTTAGCAAAAAGTTTTGTAACTTTATCTGCTGATTTAAGTAATGCATCTAAATCTATTTGCAGTTTTTCTACTTTATCCTTAGAAGGAACATCCAAAAGTATCTGTTTCAGTGGTGTCCAAAGTGCATTAAGTTCATCTATACTTTTTTTAATTTCCGCATTTTTAGTATAATTTGCCAAAGACTCCATATGATCTTGAAAATCGGTTGATATATTCTGAAGATCTTCTTTTGGTTTACCAAAAGTATTTCCCATGCCAACCATTGCATAGTCCTTTAACATACGCTGTGTAAACATACGTTGCTTCCCTGCAATATCAACTGCATGTGTAGGACTCATTATCTCAATAGCTGAAGCTGTAGTCATTACTGCTAATATAGATGTTAAACTTATTATCGTTTTCTTTACCATCAAATTCACTCTCCTATTTTTCTTGTGCTGCATATAGACCTGTTGCCGTATTCATGTCTTTTAGCATCTCATTGGATTTTTTATAAATTAAAGTAGGAATAAATTTACTACTAGATTTATTCATAATTTCAAAAAACTTAAATGCTTTTTCAGATTTTTTAAGTAATTTTGTAATTTCAGGTGTACTCATATCTGATTTTTTAAGCTTTTCTAATGAAGTCCTGTATAAATCCATAGCTTTAGTCATTTTTGTTTTAAATTCTGGATCATCTACTCCCCATACTTTTAACATATAAAGACTAGCCATACGCTGAGAAAGCATTCTCTGTCTTCCCGAAATATTGATAATTTCACCTGAAGCTTTTCCTGTTTGCTTAGCAAAAAGACCGACAGCTTCATTTGCTTGCTTTAGTAATGCTTCTAAATCAATCTGCATTTGTCCAGCTTTATCTTTACTTGGTACTTCGTTTAACGCAATTAACAAAGGATCCCAAAGTTTTCTAACTTTTTCAAGACTCACTTTAGTTGCGGGATCTTTATTAAATTTTATTAGTAAATTAAGATGCTTATCAAACAAACCCATAATCTTCTTAAGATCTTCACTTGGATTTCCAAAACTATTCTCCAGTCCTACCATCGCATAATTTTTTAACATACGTTGAGTGAACATCCTCTGCTTACCCGCTACATCTACAGCTATTGAGAGATTTTTTATCTCTACCGCAAAAACACAACTAGAAATAAGTGAAGGAATAAGTATTATTTTTATTGCTTTCTTCATAAAATGAGACACCATTAACTCCTTTAATACTTTAAATATAATAACCTTATATAACATGATACAGGCTACCTTATAAATTGTACTTTTTAATCACTTAAATCAGACTTATTCATTATTAGAATAGTAGATATAGTAACCCTTTATATAATTAATTAAAGGCATTAGAACTATTTACTTTTAGAAGAGAAAATTTAAGTAATTATATTTTTAACTAAGTACAATATTAGGTCTAATCCAGAAAATGGATTAGACATCTATGCTAAATAGATTTAATCTGTAGCTGCCTGAGGAGTCACTTCTGTATCTAATTCCTCCTTTGGCTCTGTAGTAGTTTCTATTACAGGTGTATTATTTGTAGAAGATAAGTTATTCTCACTACTTATCACTTCTACCCCTGTATTCTCTATAGCCGTTTCTTCACTATCTTCTACTGCTTTATTGGCTTCTTCTATCTCTTCAAGTTCCTCTTTAGCATCATCAAGTTCATTATCAAGTTCTTGTACTTTTTCAACATTAATACCATATTTATAGACAAGTTTTCCACCCTCTTGACCTTGATTTAATATACCTACAATAAATATGATAAGAATCAATAAATACAATGCCTTCATTAATCCTCTGGAAACTAATGCTGAGAGTAGTTTAAATCCTACTACTACAACAGAAGCTAACATTACATAAGTACCTAAAAGCTTATGCTGTTTTAATTCACCTTGTACAGCTTCACTCAATAAAGGAAATGCCTCTTTTCCATCTACATTTCCTGTTAAATATGCTGCTATTGCTGCTACTGCTGTAAGTAATAATAGTAAAAATGAGATAACACCAATTGTTCTTTTCTTCACTATAATATTAATAAGTTCCAGAAGAAGAACAATAAAAGGCAAAGAGATAATAAAATGCACTACTGGTGGGTGCATTAACAAGGGGACATCAAGTAATGATTCGATTTTTTGTATAGCATTTAATATTACTGCTGGTATCGCTGGTAGTTCCATATTTTAATCCTTTTAAATTTTAACTTTAAGTATAACACAAAATTATTTAGTTCTTTGTGTTTTTTAAAATGGTTTCACAATAACCATAATTACTATTGCTATCATTAGCAGTGTTGGCACTTCATTATAAAATCTAAAGTATTTTCCACTCTTATAATAAATATTCTCTATTAACCTCTTTCTAATACTATTGAGTGAAAAACTATAGGCAATTAAAAATATTAATATAAATAACTTTGCATGCATCCATCCACCACTTTGGAATATTCCAGGATTAAGATAAAGCATCACTCCTCCTGAAATAATAGTTGCCCACATAGCAGGTAAACCTATATAGGCGTAAAGTTTATACTCTTGTATCTTTACCACCTCTGCAAAGGCTCTGTTTTCTGCATGTTCTCTATGATAAATAAAAAGCCTTGGTAGATAAAACAACATTGCCATCCAAGAGGTAAAACTCATCACATGAAATGCCAATATCCAACTATAATATGTCATTATTTCTCCAAAATAGTAAAATCATTAGTGCTGTAAACCACTAACTGTATTTTTTTATAATATCCTATATGTGCATAGTCTATCTTTATCTTTGTTCCATTTAACGGGGTATCACTCTTCTTTTTAAAATAAATGGGAATTTTCTTCCCTTTAACTAATAACTTTTTATTTTTATAAATTCCTACTAAACCTACAGCTACTTCATTTTGTTTTAACGTTTCATTAGCGTGAATATCTATATAGAAGTCAGAGAGTTTAACTTTACTTTTTTTAGTAATTTTTAGTAAATTAGTAATCTCTTTTAATCCTTTATAAGTTTCAATATCTTGAACTAGTATATCATAACTATATCCCTCTTCTAATCCTTTAGCACAGGCATATAAATAGATACCTCTACCATTTTTATCTTGTTTGATAATGGCATGATTACCTCTTTTTAGTAAAACTACAACATCATTTAGTCTAATTTCTTTTTTTAAAGAAGATAGACTATAGAGGTAAGCTATATCTTTAACTTTAACTACACTATTTTCTTCAAGAATTTTTTTATGTTTATGAGGTTTAGTATCAAAAAATGCAAATACAGGAAGATGATCTGAGTAACCTTTTGCTTTATGTTTACCATTTTTATATTGCCACCTGTTAATGTATCCTCTTTTTGTAAACAGATAAGAGGGCTTAAAAACATTAAAAGAGCTATTTACATACTCTATACCCTTAGCATTAAACATACTAGAAGGAAGTAAAATATGGTCTAATGTACTTCTATTACCATAATACTTGTGGCTCCACCTCTCTTTATAAGGAATCTCCTGCCATGTATTAAAGTGAGATCCTCTTTTACTATGAGATATTTGATGTTTTTTAAGTAATTTTTTCTTTGTTGTTGTTTGTAAAATATCTCCAATAGCTGTTACACCTTTACTATCGTTAAGTTTTCTACTTAATGTTACATGTGCATCATAGTTACTGTTTAAATCTCCCAAAATTATATACTCTCTGTTTTTAGAGAATGTAAGAACTCTTTTTTGTAATTTTTTTGCATATTTTATACGTTTACTCTCTACACCATTTCTACTTTTTGATTTCCAATGGTTAACAAATATTGTCAAAGGGTTACCTTTAACACTTACCTCTACTTCTAAAATATTACGTACGTAAGGAGAGTAGTTAACTTGTAACTCTTTTTCTTTTTTTATAGGAAACTTTGACAATAATGCAACTTGAATCGGAGCTTTACGTTTCAAAGTGATAGAACTATAAGGGTACTCACAACCTACATTTTTTAAACGCTTAAGTAGTAATTCAAATACCTTACTGTTTTCTATCTCTTGCAATCCAATAATATCTGCATTCAAATCACAAATTACTTCTGCTATGTGACTAAGCTTTGTATTCATCATTTTTTGATTCCAATTATGTTTTTTTGGAATATACTCTTTGTATTCAGTACCTTGAAACTCTACATCAAAGAGATTTTGTACATTGTAAGAAGCAACCTTAAATGGCTCTGCAAAAAGATAAAATGGAAGTAATAAAAATAATAATACTCTCAATAGTGCCTCCTGACTATCTCATGTAGTATCATACAGCATACTTTTGTTATACTGCTTTAACTTAAATTTGATTTAAAAATACTATATCATTTAGGATGCATATAATGAACCAAACAAAAAAACGCTTAAAAATTATAAACCTTGCTATATCAATAACAGATATAGAAACCATACAACTTCAAATACTTAAACTTACACCTTTAAAGACAGATGTGAAAGTTCAAGAGATTATCAAAGAGCTTCAAATAGAGAGTTATGCACAAGCTCAACTACTTATCAAGCAATATATTGAAATGCCAAATGAAGAGATTATGCAAAGAACTACTCAAGAAGAGAAAATACAGGAAAAAAATATTATTAATAAACTTGATTTATTTGTAAATCCTACAGAGGAACCTGTAGAAACTAAAGAAGAGGTGTTTGATTTTTCTACTTTAGAAGCAGAACTGGCACAAATGGATACCAAAGATGAGAAAAAGAAAAAAGATGCAAACTTTGAGGCTCTACTTAATCTTGATGCTAATGATGTCTTAGCAGGGAATATAGATATTAATATTAAAGCACCACACGTTTCTAAAAAAGAGGTCTCTTTAGATACACAAGCAGATGAAGATTCGGAGTTAACTGAAAATTCAGTAAACCCTAATAATGCAGAAATTAAGCTTAAAACATTTGCAGAAGTCATACCAAAACACTATGAATCCATTGCATATATCAATCAGAAGTTTCAAAATATGTATACACAATATCCTTCTATAGAAAATAGTGAAGAGGTATATGCTTCTGTTGACACATGGTTATCTAAAATACAAAATGATGGATATACTCCTGAAGATATAGAAGCAATGATTGTACATATTGAGGAGCTAACAAAAGAAAAAAAATCAGAAGAAGCTGCTCAGCTACTTCTAGTTACAGGTTCAACAAAGTCTAAATTTGCACAATTTATGCTAGCTAGAGCACTCTATAAAGGTGATGTATTACAAAGAAATCTTTCAGAATCTTTTACACTAATTTACCGTTTAGCTTTAGATGACAACTATCCTGAAGCCATCTGTGATTTAGCTCAATTTTATGAAAAAGGCATTGGAACAGAAAAAGATTTAAAAAAAGCTGAAGAACTTTACAAAGAAGCTATGGAGCTAGGTATTACAAGGGCTACTAGTCATTATAAGAGAGTAAATAAAAAGAACCTTGGGTTCTTCTCCTTTTTAAAAAAATAGTTTACTGCACTTAGTAGTAAACTATATATTTATCATTTGATTTTCAATGCTTTTATACCATTAAAAGCAACATCTATCATCTTATCTATCTCTTCATATGTAATAATATAAGGAGGCATAAAATAGATTACATTTCCTAGTGGTCTAAGTAAAACTCCTTGCATTAAAGCATACTCATAAATTTGTAAACCAATACGCTCCTTGGCATCATACCCTTGAAGTTCAATAGCAGTCACCATACCTTGTTGTCGTATCTCTTTTACATTACTTAACGCTCTAAATTTTTCTAATTCTTCTTTAATATAGATAGATTTTTTTTCATTTTCTCCTAATATATCACTGTTTTCAAATATATCCATGGTTGCTAAAGCAGCAGCACAAGCCAAAGGATTACCTGTATAACTGTGAGAGTGTAAAAATGCTTTATACTCATTATAGTCACAATAAAAAGCATTGTAAATTTCATCCGTTGTCATGACAACTGAAAGTGGCAAGTAACCACCTGTCAAACCTTTTGATAAAGTCATGAAGTCTGGTGAAATATTTGCATGTTCACAAGCAAACATTTTTCCAGTACGCCCAAAACCTGTCATGATTTCATCAGCTATAAGATGTACATTGTACTTTTCTGTCAATACTCTTGCACCAACTAAATAGTCTGGATGATACATATGCATCCCTCCCGCCCCTTGTATGAGTGGTTCTATGATAAATGCAGCAATATCTTTTGATTTTTCTTCTAAAAGATTTTCTAAAACAACCAACGCCTCTTGAGCAGAAGCAATACTTTGATCTTTAGGAACAGGGACTTGCATATTAGCAATGAGAAGAGGAGCATACGTTTCTTTATACAAGGCAACATCACCCACAGATAACGCCCCTATAGTTTCACCATGATAAGAGTTTGTCAAAGAGAGAAAAATAGATTTTGACTCTCCTTTATTAAGGTGATAATGGTAACTCATCTTCAGTGCTGCCTCTACTGCACTTGAACCATTATCAACATAAAATACTTTTTTCAGTGCATTTGGTGTAATTTCAACAAGTTTATGTGCCAAATCTACAGCAGGAGCATGTGTAAAGCCTGCTAACAATACATGTTCAAGTGTATCAAGTTGTGCTTTTACTTTTTCATTAATTTTCTCATTTGAATGTCCAAAAAGGTTTACCCACCAAGAGCTAACCGCATCGATATAACTATTACCTTCAAAATCATAAAGATAAATACCTTTTCCAGATTTTATAGGTATAAGAGGCAAGGTTTCATGATCTTTCATTTGAGTACAAGGATGCCATATTACATCCAAATCACGTTTCATCATTTCCATATTTTTACTTATCATTGTTTATTCACTCCATTTCCATTATGATTACAAGGTTATTTAGATAAAATATTATACAAATTTTTCGATAGAAGGTAGATGAAGTATGATTAGTTGGATGCAAAAACACAATAAATACTTAGTATGGACTATATGGGTAGCAACAATTGCATTTATAGGTGCCGGTTTTGTAGGATGGGGTAGTTATGATTTAGGCTCAAAAGCAGGAAATGTTGCAAAAGTAGGTAACATTGAAATTACTCAATCTAAACTCAATATGGCCTATAGCAATGTTTACAATAAATATAATGAGATGCTAGAGGGAAAAATGGATGAGAAAAAAGCCAAAGAGTTAGGTCTTATCAAACAAGCATTTGCTACATTATCTACACAAGCTAAAATTCTAAGTTTTGCAAATGATTTAAATATTGTTGTCTCTGACAGTGAAATAGCAAAAGTTCTTGAAGGCATTAAAGGTTTTCAAAAAGATGGTATCTTCAATAAAGAAACCTATGATGCTTACCTAAGAAGTCAAAGAATGAAAGCACAAGTGTTTGAGTCAACACTTCGTGATGACATTACTATTGGTAAAGTACTCGATCTATTACGTACGCAGAGTTTACCATTTGAGGAGGAGAGCGTATCTGCTGCTATGAATATTGCAGATAAACTTCTTTATAAAGTTTTATCACCATCAGATATTAATTTTACAAGTAATGAGACAGAAGTTAAGGCATTTTGGGAAACTAAAAAAGAGAACTTCATGACAGATAAAAGCTATATACTCTCTATTGTTTGGACAAATACTAATGATACAGTTGTTACAGAAGATGAACTGAAAGCATATTATGAAGCAAACAGTTTTAACTATACAAACAGCATAGGTAAACAACTCTTATATGCAGATGCAAAAGCACAAGTGACTACTGACTTAAAACTTAAAAAATCTAAAAAATCTGCACAGAAAAACTATATCGCCTTTAAAAAAGGAAAACTAGAGAGTTCAGAAAATATAACATTAGCTGTAGGCGATAACAAGTTAACAAAAGAGGTATGGAGTGAAATTCAAACAAAAAGCGTAGGTGATATACTTAAACCAAAGATTGTTGGAAATCAATATGCAACCATCAAGATTAACAATACTATAGAATCTAAAGTTATGAGCTATGATGAAGCAAAAGAAAAAGTTACACAACTATACACGATACAAAAGAAAAAAGAAGCACTATTTAAGTTAGCAGAATCAACACTGGGTACACTAAATACTAATAATGCAGAGGTATCAGATTTCATTACATTAGAAAAATATGACAATTTAAAATTATTAAATTCACAAGAAAGTTTACAATTTGTACAAAAACTCTTTACATCTACAAAAGAAAAGGGTATTATTAGCGTATTAGATAAGGTGATAGTATATAATATCATTAAGCAAAAGTTTGAAAAAAGTGATGAAAATCAAACCGCCTTTATAAAAGATAATACTGTTCAGATGAAAAATAGAACATTTGAAAATAATTTTATAAAAATGCTAGATAAAAAATATACTACAGAAGTTTACATGGAAGGACTTACAAATTGAGTAATACAATTTTAGCTATAGACATCGGTTCAACTAAGATAAGTGCAATCATAGCTGAAATTGAAGATGGTAAAGTCAAAATACAGGGTCATGGAGTTGCTAAATCTCAAGGGATTAAAAAAGGCGTAACTACCAATATTGAACTCTCTTCCAAAGCAATTAAAAAAGCAATTAATGATGCAAAACGAATTTCTGGAAGCAATATAAATTCTGCTACTGTCTCTATATCTAATGCTTATGCAAAAAGTATTAACTCAACAGGCGTGGTTAATATACCACATAAAGACATCTCGATAAAAGAGATAGATCGTGTAATGCAAACAGCCCTCTATAATGCAAGTGTTCCCACAGAGTATGATGTAGTGCATGTATTACCCTATAATTTTAGAGTTGATGATCAAGATTTCATAGAAGATCCTTTTAGTATGAATGCTAGTCGTTTAGAAGTGGATGTCAATATTATCATGACACAAAAATCTAACCTTCTAAATCTAAAAAAAGCTATTCGATCAGCTGGAGTAGATATAGATGGCATTGTACTTAGTGGTTATGCTTCTGCTATTGCTGTTATGGATGAAGATGAAAAAGAACTAGGTGTAGCTGTTATCGACTTAGGTGGGCAGACAAGTAATCTTGTTGTTCAAACAGGTAATTCTATACGCTATAATGACTTCTTAGCTGTTGGATCAAATCATATTACTAATGACCTTTCAATGGCTTTACATACTCCTTTACAGATAGCTGAGGAAGTAAAGCTAAAATATGGAAACCTTATAGAAACTAGTAATGAAATTATAGAGTTACCAATTATTGGTGATGAAGACAATAACAACAAAGTCTCTTTAGAGGTTGTACATAGTGTTATCTTCTCTCGTGTAGAGGAAGCATTAATGCTATTAGAGAAATCTCTTGAAAAATCTTCACTTAAAGAGCAAATAGGTGCAGGAATTATACTCACTGGGGGTATGACAAAATTAAAAGGTATTAGAGAGTTAACACAATCTATTTTCCCATCACTACCAGTACGCATAGGCAAACCTAAAAATATTGACGGACTTTTTGAAGAACTAAAAGACCCCGCTTTTTCAACAGTTATTGGATTATTACTCTACAAGGCTGGTGGACATACTCAGTATGAGATTAATTTTCAACAAGAGTTACTTCATTCAAAAACACCTTATACAGATAACTTGGGTGATATTAAATTAGGGAACACAATTAAAGAGGTAAAAGAGCATAATGAGGCTAAACAGCCAGAATATACTAAAAAGCAGGAATCAGCTGATTCTAATGCATTCTCTTTTGATGATTTACCAGATATAGGGAATGAAAATAGTAACCCATTTAAAAAATTAAGTAATTGGGCAAAGCAGCTTTTTTAAAAGCTAGAGAATTAAACATATCATAAAAAGGGGATAATATGGAAGAGTTTCAAATCGACATAGTCGAAACAAAATGCCAAACAAATGGTGCGAAAATTAAAGCAATCGGTGTTGGTGGTGGTGGTGGTAATATGATTAACCACATGATAAATGAGGGTATTATTGATATTGATCTTATTGTTGCTAATACAGATTCTCAAGCACTCTCTTCATCACTTGCACCATTTAAGATGCAACTAGGAATAAATGCAACGAGAGGACTAGGTGCAGGAATGGTTCCAGATAAAGGAAGAGAAGCCGCATTAGAAAGTTTTGATGATATCAAAGAGATGCTTGAAGGCTCAGATATTGTATTTATCTCTGCGGGTCTTGGTGGAGGAACAGGTACAGGTGCTGCACCTATTATTGCTCAAGCTGCTAAAGAAGTAGGAGCATTAACTGTTTCTATTGTAACAAGTCCTTTTAAGTTTGAAGGTAGAAAAAGAACTAAACTTGCAAAAGAAGGTTTAGAAGAGCTTAAAAGAGAGAGTGATTCTATTATTGTTGTACCAAATGAAAAACTTCTCTCTATTGTAGAAAAAAATCTTGGTATTAAAGAGAGTTTTAGAATGGTAGATGACATCCTTGCACAAGCAGTAGGTGGAATCTCTAAAGTTATCTTATCTCATGGTGATAATGACATTAACCTTGACTTTGCTGATGTTAAAACTGTAATGGGACACAGAGGTCTTGCACTTATGGGTGCTGGGTACAGTGTAGGTACAAATGCTGCTTATGATGCAGCTAAGTCAGCTATTGAGTCTCCATTACTAGATAATATCTCTATTGATGGTGCAATGGGTGTTCTTGTACACTTTGACATTCATCCAGATTATCCTATTATGGAAATCGGTGAAGCAATGGGTATTATTGAAGAGAGTGCAGATGAAGATGCTTCTGTTATCTTTGGTACAACAACCAATACAAATATGGAACTTGATGAAGTAAGAATTATTATCATTGCCACAGGATTTGAAGATAAAGATACGGTAGCTGAACCCACTGTTAAAAAACAAGAATCTTTGTTAAATACTGGTGCAAACAGTATCAATACACTTAGATCAGCTAATAAAATGGTTGTAGGTGGATATAATTCTGATAATGAAGATATCTTAGATGTTCCAACTTTTCTTAGAAAGCAAATGGACTAAAACCACCTCTTCTATAAAACAGAGAGGCTCTTCTCTCTGTCCCCTAAAAATTTCATATTTTTTCTTATTATTTTAACTTTTTTTTGCTATTATTAGTGAAACTTTTTCAGGAAATAACTATGCAATATATTAAAAAAATCTCTACGATAGCTACTGCTACAGGTCTAGGAGCATTACTCGCTACTGGTATTACAGGATGTGGTGATAATTCTCAACAATTAGAACAACAACAAGCACAGGCTAAAGGTGCATTTATCATTATAGAAGAGTCAGCTCCTGGTAAATATAAAATTAAAGATGAATTTCCAGCAGATGAAACTCGTATTGTCCTTAAAAAACTTGATGGAACAGAAAAGGTACTCACAAAAGCTGAACTAGATGAACTTATAAAAGAGGAAGCTGCAAAAATAGATGATGGTACATCAAACCTCACCAAAGAAAATCCTCCGCAGGCAAGTCAAGGTATGGGTTTAGGTGAAACAATTATGGCAAGTATGGCAGGAGCTATGCTTGGTGCATGGATAGGAAATAAACTTTTTGGTAACCAAAACTACCAAAATAATCGTAAGGCAGGATACAAATCTCCTTCTACCTATTCAAAAAGTAAAAATAGTTTTAACAAGCCTTCTAGTAGTAAGAGTAGTACTAAAAAAAGTGGTTTCTTTGGAAATAAAAAAAGCTCATCTAGTAGTCGTAGCTCTTTTGGTGGTTAACCTATGCTCAATTTAGAAAAACTCACACCTCTTGATACAGACTATCTTGAATCATTAGGATTTACTTGGCATACAGACAGTGATGAGACATCTTATATTTCAGATGAGCTTATAGTTATTTCAGAAGAGGAAGCAGAAGCATACTATGAAGCAAGCAATGAACTTTACGATATGTTTGTTGAAGCTGCTGAACATGTGGTAGAGAATAATCTATTTCATGAAATAGGTATCCCTTTTAACCTTGTAGATATGGTTCATGAATCATGGGAAAATGATGTACACTGGCATCTTTATGGTAGATTTGACCTCTCTGGTGGAGTAGATGGCAAACCTATCAAACTGCTAGAGTTTAATGCAGATACACCAACAGCCCTTTTTGAAACAGCCATTATACAATGGGCTATGCTTAAAAAGAACAATCTTGAAGAGGAGAGTCAATTTAATACACTCTATGAAGCACTGGTAAATAACTTTAAAAGACTAGTAACACTAGATGAAGATGTTAGTTCATTCGAAGAGCATTATGATGGTTGGTCTTTTCTATTTACCTCTATCAGAGGTAATACAGAAGAGGAAAACACAGTAAAACTTCTACAGCATATTGCTACAGATGCAGGTTTTGAAACAGAATTTGCATATATTGATGATATAGAGTTTTGTGAAGAAGAGGGCATTACCTATAATGATAAAAACTATGAACTATGGTTTAAACTCATTCCATGGGAAGATATAGCTTTAGAAGAGTCAGACTTAGCGATGATTCTTACAAACATCATTAAAAATCAAAAAGCTATCATTTTTAACCCTGCCTATACACTACTTTTTCAAAGTAAAGGTTTACTCAAAATATTATGGGACTTATACCCTAATCATCCTCTTCTACTTGAGAGTTCTTTTGAACCGTTAGAGGGTCAAAAACAGGTGCAAAAACCTATATTTGGAAGAGAAGGTGGAAGTGTAAGTATTTTAGATGAAAATACACAAGTTTTAGAAAGCATCGAAGGTGACTATGAAAATCATAAAATGCTTTACCAAGCATACACTCAGCTACCTACAGATACAAAGGGGTTAAGTTACCAAGCAGGTGTCTTCTACGCCTATGAAGCCTGTGCATTAGGTTTTAGAAA
>JAYEHY010000004.1:0-7038 GCA_034659695.1 Campylobacterota bacterium
TGTATATACTTACATTATATAGAACTTTTATTTTATACTTTATTTCTTGGATCTAAAACTGTTTGAATTCTATCTGATAGAAGATTTGCTGCTAAGACTAGAATAAACATAAACACAAATGCAGAAAAAAGTGACCACCATACCATTGGTTCTCTTGCCATTTCTAACCTTGCTTGATTTATCATATTACCCCAACTATGCATCGTTGGATCTACTCCTACTCCAACATAAGAGAGAACTGCTTCAGCAAGTACTAAACCTGAAAAATCTAACACTACAGAGATAAGAATAATATGCATAAGATTTGGGATAATATGACGACGAATAATCATAAGCTTACTCACACCAAATGCTTTAGCAGCTATAACAAACTCTATTTGAGATATTTTAAGTGTTTCAGCACGAAGCAGACGGCAAAGCCCTGTCCATGAAGTAATACCTAGTATGAGGATAAGAAATAACAGTCGCAAGTCTGAACGCTCTAAAGTTGTTTCAAACCAGCTAGGGTTACTGTCCATCATTACTTGCATAGAGAGTACACCTGCTGCGATAAGTAATACACCTGGGATAGAACTTAATGTTGTATAGAGATATTGGATTACATCATCTACCCAACCTCCAAAAAGCCCTGCACTTACACCTAGTAAGATAGCAACAGGCAACATAATAAAGGTAGTAAGTACGCCTATAAGTACCCCTGTACGAATACTTTTTAAACTTTGATATAGTACATCTCCTCCTACTTTATCTGTTCCTAAAACATGATAATCAAAACTAAGCATATAAAACCATGTAAAAGTAGTAATAAGCAGAAATAGCGTAGCATAAGCTGTGTTCCAAGGCAGTTCACTTTTAAAGCCTCTTTTTTTACGTTTAATTAGATGTATTACTATAAGAAATCCACTTATAAGTACTCCTATAAAAATAGCAAAAATAGATTTTATAAAGATATCATCCCCCTTGCCTACATACTTTAAAGGAAGATACTCTTTCTTAGTGATACCATTTTCATCAACAACAATAGAAGATGCATATTCATGTGTTGCAAATGGTGCAGAGTATGTACGTTCTGTATGTTTAATACTATGTTCAAAAAACAAGTCTAGAAGACTTACAATTTCTGCGTATTGTACCTGTTCACTTTTACTCTCTGTTGGTTCCATAGAAAAACGTAAATGCACAGAGTCAAGCAGTGTAAATATCAAATAGAAAAGTAAAACTATAGATGAAGCCATTGCAATACTTGATTTAAAAATGGTTCTCCACTGTTTAACAACCTGAGGAGAACGAGAAATAAACCCACTCCAAATAAGTAATAAAACAACTAAAAACCAAACCATTATATCTGTCCAAAGTAGTGCTAATTTCATGAAAGTTTCACCCTTGGATCAAATAATGTATAAGAGATATCTGTAAGAATTAACCCTATAATATAAAGTACTGACCCTAAAAATACCATGGCTTTAACGATAGCAAAATCTTGAGAGTTAATGGCATCTATCGTGTAAGACCCCAAACCTGGAATTCCAAAAAATGACTCCATAATAAGACTCCCCATAAAAAGTGTTGGAATGACGACTACAACTCCTGTTAAAATAGGTAACATTCCATTTCTTAAAACATGTCCAAATAGTACATTGATTTCGGAAAGTCCTTTGGCTCTTGCCGTACGAACATAGTCTTGATTTATCTGTTCTAAAAAGATACTTCTATACCATCTTACACCTGAGCCAATACCAGAAAAAACACCTATCATTACAGGTAAAATTATGAATTTTATGCCATCCCATCCACTCTCGTACCCTGAAATTGGTACCCAATGTAGCATTTTAGAGAAGAGTACTTGTCCTGCAATAATATAAAAAAGTCCGGAGACTGACATTATCATTACTGCAATAATCATCATGCTAGTATCTAAAATTGAACCACGAAAAAGTACCAATAGTAGAGCTAAAGAGATATTGGTAATTAAAGCAATCATAAATGTAGGTAAAGCAATAGCTAAACTAGGTACCATCCGTTCTTTAATATCTGAAGCTATATCACGATTTGCATCTGAAAATCCAAAGTTGAAACTAAAAAGCTTAAGAGACTCTTGTATAAATAGTGTATCTGTCACTATTATAATTCCTTCTTTTTCACTGTTGATAAAAAGTGGTTTATCATACCCTTTATCCTCCTTCCACGATAAAATTAATTCAGGAGTCACCTGCTTTGCTCCTAGTTGAGCTCTTGCCATATCATCAGGGCTATTTACCATAAAAAAGAGTATAAAAGTGATAAGATTTACACCTATTAAAATGGGAATTGCATAAAGTATTCTACGGATAATATAAGCAAACATTTAATGCTCTCCTTTTATAACACAATTTTGCCGTGACGAATATGCACGATAAAGAAAATAAGTTAAAATAATGACTAAAAACAATAACAGACCCAAAGGCCATAAAACAGGTTGATTCCATAATTGTTGTTGTTTTGCTCTTAAATTTGTATCTATGCGTTTATATTTAAGCGTGTTATTTGCCATTGCATGTGGCTTAATATTATGATACCATTCATGAGATAATATGAGTGATTTAGGATGCATACCCCAAATCCATGGGGCATCTTCTCTTAATATCTCTACCATCTTTTTTATCTTTTTCATTCTAGTAGGAGAGTTCTTCATGGTTTTTATTTCATTGAAAAGTTTATCAAACTTTGGATTTTGATAGTTTGATGAGTTAATTCCTGCTCCATTTGTATTGACTGTAGCGTTACCACCATAGAGCAAAAATAAAAAATTTTCTGGGTCTGGATAATCTGCATTCCATCCCCATGAAAAAAGTTGTGCTTTCCCCTTTCTTACTTTATCTTGAAAACGATTGTAATCTGTTGCTCTAATAACCAACTGAATACCTAGTTTACTAAACTGTTTTCTTCTCCAGTCCATTAAGGCTCTATCATCAGGACCTGTTGCAGTGGTGTCATAATGAAGCTTTAAGGGTTTACCTGTTTTTTTGGAGACACCTTGAGGATACCCTGCTTCTACCAATAATTTTTTAGCCTCTTCTAGGGACTTTCTCACGCGTTTTCCCTCTGTCCAGTTATAAATTACTCTGTCTGTCCCCTCTTCACCCTCTTCATAGCCAAAAATTCCAGGAGGAATAGGCCCTTGTGCAGCGATACCTCTTTCATTGGTAAATATAGAGATATACTCTTCTTGATTTTGAACAATACTTATGGCTTGACGCAATTTTTTAGCTGACTCTGAATAGCCACCTACAACTGGATCTACCATATTGAATGCTAAATAAAAGATGGAAGGTTCTACTGAACCTTTTAGTACAATACCCTTCTCTCTCATCTCATCACTTAAACCCATACTACCAGAGGAAGAAATTTGAACAGCTTGATCAAAAGATTCAGAACTGATACCTGATGCATCGTAATAGCCTTGTAAGAACTTGTTCCATAAAGGAATACTCTCTTTTTCAAGAGAATAAACAACCTCTTTAATAAAAGGAATCTTTTTCCCAACATCTTTAAGTAGTTCATTTGAAATATTAGATTTTTTATACTCTTTTTCTGTTAAAGAAGGATAAACCTCATGATGAAAGTTAGGGTTAGCAACTAGTTTCATTTGTCTGTTTGGATTATTTTCTGCTAAGTAGTATGCTCCTGTACCAACAGGAAACCAATTGAGCGTTAAATTTTTAGCAATAAGTCCACTTTGCTGATAAAACAAATCTGCTTCCCAAGGAATAGGAGCAAAAAAGTTCATACTAAGCCAATAAAGAAACTGTGGATAGTCTCCTTTAATCGTAATAGTCAGTGTTGTGGCATCTATTACCTTTATACCCTCTATATTAAATACTCGCAAATCTAGTATTTCATCTTGCTTCTTTCTCTCTGAAGCTATAATTGTAATACGCTTTGAAAACTCCTTTAATCCTATAATATACTCTTGCATATTGTCTAAAATAGGAGAATGATTTTGTCTTACTGCCATTCTTTTAATAGCATAAGCATAATCTTCTGCAATAAGTTGACGTGTTTTTGATTGATTAAAGTCATTTAAACTTTCTATCTTCTCTAAAGACTCATTATCTAATGCACCAAAAACTAAACTCCCTTTAGAATCTTTAACAAAACATGGATGGTTTTGGTACATAATATCACTTCTTAACTCTAAACGATATTGTGAAAACACAATATTTGATGAATTTTCATCTACATAATTTCCATTTTTATCTAAGTAAGAGATTGTTGGCATTTTTGTAAGTGTTAATGGCTCCAATACGTATGGACGTTTAAGATAATTGTACTGTAGAGGTGGTTCATAAATCTGACCAATAATAGCCCACTCATTTGCACTATAAGAAACTACAGGGTCAAGTCTCTTAGGAGAGATAGAAAAAGAGCTATATAAGGTATTGGTTTCAGTATCTTGGGCAGTATGAGGATTATTCCAAACTGTAGCAAAAGTATTTGTAGCTACAAACAACCATAGAAAAGTACTAATTATTAACCTATTCATTGAATTAAAATAAACCTTTCTAGCAATATTTATTGAGATACGTAGATTTTATCATAATTTTAGTTTAACTCTAAGGGTTATACATAGAGAGATATTATCAGTTTTATTTATTATAATAATTTTGTTATTTATTTATTACTCAGATAATAGTAGCAATGTAATCTTTAAAATAAGTATATATTATGTTATAAGTTAATTTATAAGAATTAACTTAGATTTAAATAATTTTACTCTATCATAAGAAATAAAAATATTTCAACATGAAGGAAAGCTATGGCACGATTGATAATTATGGGTGGTGGAGTTTCAGGACATACTGCAGCATCATTTGCAAGAAAATGGCTAGGAAAAGATCATGAGGTTGTTGTAGTAACTCCAAATGCTCTATGGAACTGGATTCCCTCTAATATCTGGGTTGGTATTGGAGGGATGACAAAAGAGGAAGTTACTTTCCCTCTTGCTCCAGTATATGAAAAAGCTAATATTGATTATAAACAAGCAAAAGCTGTTTCTATTCATCCTGAAGGAAATGCTGACAACGATAACGCTTATATTACTATGGAGTACACAGGTCAAGAGAAAGAGGGTCAAATTGAAACTCTTGAATATGACTACCTTATCAATGCAACGGGTCCTAAACTAAACTTTGGTGCAACACCAGGACTGAGTGATGGAAAAGGTGGACTGGGTGAGCATACTGTTTCCGTATGTACAGCTGACCATGCCATTCATGCTGCACTTGAACTTGATGCCTGTGTTGAGAAGATGAAAAAAGGTGAGAGACAAGCATTCCTTATCGGTACAGGTCATGGTATGTGTACATGTCAAGGTGCTGCATTTGAGTATATTTTCAACATTGAACATACACTTAAAGAGAAAGGGGTAAGAGATATGGCAGATATTACTTTTATCACAAATGAATCTTTTTTAGGTGACTTCGGTATGGGTGGTATTCACTTCTCAATGGGTGGTTATGCAACTTCAAGTAAAGTATTTGCAGAGTCTCTTTATGCTGAAAGAGGCATGGACTGGATATTAGGTGCTCACGTAAATAATGTTGAAGCGGGTAAAGTAACCTACGAATCACTTGATGGCACAATGGATGAGCAAGAGTTTGACTTTGCAATGCTTATTCCTCCGTTTGGTGGTGTTGGTCTTAAAGCATTTGCTAAGGATGGGTCAGATATCACAGATACTATCTTTGCTCCAAACGGATTTATGAAAGTGGATGCAAAATATGATGCCGGTGCATATGAAAACTGGAAAGCCTCTGACTGGCCAAGTACACTTCAAAACCCAACATATAAAAATATGTTTGCAATAGGTATCGCTTTTGCACCACCACATACTATCTCTAAGCCTATGAGCTCTCCAAACGGAACTCCAATTAATCCTACACCTCCAAGAACTGGTATGCCTTCAGCAATGATGGGTAAAGCCGTTGCTCAAAGTGTAGTAGATATGATGGCAAATGGTGCTACTGAACCAACACATACAGCGAATATGTCAGAGATGGGTGCAGCATGTGTTGCAAGTGCTGGTAAAGGTCTCTTTACAGGTACAGCAGCAGCAATGACTGTGTATCCAATTGTACCTGACTTTGAGAAGTATCCGGGAGTTGGTAGAGATATGAACGGAACTACAGGTGAGCTTGGTCTAGCAGCACACTGGGTAAAACATATCCTACACCATGTCTTCATTTGGAAAGCAAAACTGAAGCCAGGTTGGACTTTAATTCCAGAATAAGAACAAAAATTATAATATCAGAAGGAGATATAATATTATGTCAAAACATGTCAATCACATAGAACCGTACAGTCCACAATTTGGAACAATGATGCCAATGGGTTTTCAAAAGAGAATGAGAACTTGTATACTTTGGCAAATCGTTAGATTTATCGCTATTAACATTAGAATGACTATCCTCATTTTAAAATCACACCACTAAAAAATGCTTCCAAGCTTCTTAGCTTGGGGTGCATATAAGAACTTAACTTCTTACTAATTTATTCTATACCCTTCCCTAATTTATACTAAGGACTCCCTATGGTTCAAGAACTTATTACCTATCCCGATGAACGTATTAATATTGCTTCTGCAGATGTACGACATTTTAATACAGAACTTTTCACTCTTATAGATGATTTAAAAGAAACTATAGAGTTTCATCATGCTCAAGGGTTATCTGCTATTCAAGTAGCTGTTCCGCTCTCCTTAGTTGTTGCTAAAGATGAAAATGGAACTTGGTATGAATTTATTAACCCACGAATACTTAAAGTCAAAGGAAAAACTACCTCTCTTGAAACTTCTCTGTATCTGCCTAATATTGAAGAGGAGATACCTCGTCATGAGAAGATTACTTTTATCTACCAAGACAGAACTGGAAAACAGCACTCCATGAGTGCAGAAGGACAATATGGTTTTCTGCTGCAAAGAAAATTTGACTACACCTTTGGTGGTACTTTTGCCAATAAACTAGATAGAAAAAACAGGAAACGTGTTGAGAAGAATCTCTC
>JAYEHY010000005.1:0-6966 GCA_034659695.1 Campylobacterota bacterium
CTAGCAATAAGATTAAAAATAATAAATAATAAACCTGTAATAATAACTATATCTAAATTATACATGTTAGGTAAAGAGAGGATAATTATTTCAAAAAAAGCAATGAGTATAAAATATTTATATATTTTATACAAAATACTCTGTTTAGGAATCTTTAAAAATGAAATAGCAAAAAGTGCAGCAGTTATAAGTAATATATTTATTTTAATAACAGGTATTTGAATATCTATCATTGCCAAATAGTGGGGGAAGTAGATTTGAGTTAACCCCAAATATGTTAACTGCTGATAAATAAGCATAAAAAGATATAGACTGTAATAACGGTAGCTTTTATCTTTTGTATAAAAAGAGAGTAAAAGGGAGTATAGCATAAAGGCAACTACCATACCAATAAGTATAATATTGATAAATTGTTGTATTTGGTCTTCATGAAGATAATCTACTCTGTTCTTAACTAGCACTCTAAAGTCAATAGGTTCATACAGAGATTTAACCTCTATATAGTACTCTTCTGAACTATGTGCATTAAGTTTTACTGCAAAATAAGGAAAAAGTGTGGAATGAGTTTTATCAATATGTGAAACACCTTTAATAATAGGAGTTGTATATGTTCCATTTGTCTCCTTTTGATAAAGTGCTATATATTCAAGTAGTGCAGATGTAAAAATAAGTGATTTTTCTATATCCTTAGATGTGCTATTTTGAAGATGAAGTTTTATCCAAATAGTTTTTCGTGATGCACCAATATTTATTTGAGATTTTTTATAGGGTATAAAAAGATTTTTTTTTATAATTTTTTGCAGGGTGATAGGTTCTTTAGAAAAATATGTATAACTATTTTCTAAAAGAGATATCTCATCACTTTGTGAAATATCAATACTCTCTGCATTGATAAAAGTACTAATTAAAAATATTAATAGAATAAGTAATAAATTTTTTTTAGCCAAATTAGTCATAATAAATTTTACCTAAAATTATCTAAAAATTTAAATGATGTTAAATATTATGCTATAATGTATGATTATATTTACAAGGAAGTGTATGTTTTACAAAAATAGTTTTTTTTCGTTAATTTTTTCTACTTTAATTTTTTATGCTTTAATCTTTTCTACCTTAACTTTTGCAGAAACAACTACTGCTAAATATAAAAAATATAGTGTTGCTTCTGGTATGATAACATATACTATAGATGGCGGAGGTATACTTACAGAAGATGTAAACCTTACAATTAATGGTAAAAGTAAAATACGTTTTAAAGATTGGGGTATGGTTGAACTTATTGAAGATGAGGTAGAAGAGATTACCTCGGGTGCATTAAATAATATAGAAAATATTAATATATGTATTAAACGAGAAAATAATAGAGAGTTTGATGTAGATTTTAAAAATAAAAAGATTTTAGAGAGAGCAGTTTCAAAGAGTAGATTAACTAGAAAATTAACAGAAGGTTTAGTTTATAGTGGGCAGAAGATGAGTATTGCAGGATATAGATGTAATGTATGGGAAGGTGAGGGTATTAAGATATGTATTTATGAAGGTTTGCCTCTTTTAGTTGAACATAAAATGTTAGAGATGTATTATCAAAAAAAAGCAACGACAGTAAAGTTAGATATAAAGGATAATGATGAAGCGTGTACTATACCTAATTTTCCACTTCAAAAGTTTTCACTCTTTAAAACGAATATAAAATTAAAAAACATACAAGATACAGAAGGATTTTCTAAAGTTATTGATAAGATATCTTCAAAGATGCATATTTACTTAAAAGATAAAAATATAAGTGAAGAGAATCTTACAAAAAAACAGAAAAATGTATGGCTAGAAAAAATTGGTTACAGTACTTATACAAAACAAAAAGCATTATTACCAAAAATGCTATTGGGTATGCAAAAAACAAGAGAGTGCTTAGCTCAAGCACAAAACTGGATAGATGCTAATGAATGTTTAGAGAGTATGGTAGATTTAAAACGTCAATTTACTAAAGATAAAGAGCGTAATATTGCATCATGGAAAGAGAGAGACAGAGGTAAAGTACTTGATGTATTAGATGATAAGATTATTAATTTAAAATCTAAAATGCCTTGTATTCGATCATCTAAAAATCTTACTGACCTTTCAAGCTGTATGAAATAGTAAAATAGTGAAATTTTATCGCATATATATTGAGCTAACAAATGTGTGTGGGCTGAGTTGTAGTTTTTGTCCTCCTAAAGAGTTAGCATCTCAACAGATGGATTTAGTATTTTTTGAGTCAGTAATAATAGAAGTAAAAGCTTATACTAAAGAGATTGCTTGTCATGTAATGGGTGATCCACTTACCTTAAATAACTTATCTGAATATCTGAATATTATTCACAAACATGGATTAAAGGCACTTTTAACTACCAGTGGATACTTTCTAAAAAAGCACTCTTATGATGCACTTTTTCACCCCTGTGTAAAACAGATAAATCTATCACTTAATAGTTTTAACAAGAATGATACATCACTTACATTTGAACAGTATCTTTCTCCTATACTCTCTTTATGCCAAGCTAAACTTAAGCGAAATGAGGAAATTTTCATAAATCTTAGAGTATGGAACTTAGATAATGCAATGAGTGAACAACTTTTTAATACGATGCTTTTTAATAAGCTATCAAATACTTTTGATGTCAATATTGATTTAGATGATATTTATAAGAATAAACCAAAGTCTATACGTTTGGCTTCTAAAATACTGATACATTTTGATCATTATTTTGAATGGCCTGCACTAAGCAATAAAAACTATGGTGATGGCACGTGTCAAGGGCTACAGTCACATATTGCTATCTTAGCAAGTGGTAAGGTTTTACCATGCTGTTTAGATGGAGAGGGTGTTATAGATTTAGGTAATTTACATGATAATAGCTTAAAAGAGATACTAGTAAGTACTCGTGCTACAAATATGATAGAAGGTTTTAACAAAAGTAAAGCAGTAGAAGAGCTGTGTCAAAAATGCAGTTATAAGGAGAGATTTAATATAGAAGCCAATTGATATAGCTTCTATATTGTGAGTTAACGCTTAAGCTTAGTAAACTTAGTACCTTCAAGTGTTAAGTTATACATTAAACCCTTTGCACCAAATACAAATGCATAAATAGGATTTTCAAAGCTAATAGAGCTAATATCTTTTCCTACGCCCCATTTTGCAACAGTGATAGCACCATCTACACCTGCCTCCCAACCATTACTTTTTACAAAATTATTTAAAGCAGTCTCTGAAACAAAAGCTATGATATACGATGTTTGTTGAAGTCCCATTTGAAATCCTACAGAACCAGAAGCAATGTTGTAGTATTCTTTGCTCTCACCATCAACACGTAGGACACCCTCACCATACTCTCCACCTACAACAAAACCAGCTTTAACTACAGAAGGGAAAACAAGAAAACCTTTTACTTTAGAGAGAAATGCTTCTCCACCTTTAACCTCTTTAATAAATTTTTTAATCGCTTCATTAGCTTTAGCATCTATAACAGGTGCAGACTCCCCCATTGAGTGTGTACTTAGAAGCATGACCAAAGAAGCAATAATTGCCAATACATTAAATTTGTTATTTTTCATAACTATCCTTTAGGTAATTTACTACATTATAACAAATATATGTTGAGCAATGGTGTATAATACTTATGAAAAAGGAATAAATATGAAAAAATTAACAATTAAACAATATGCAATAAAACACAAATTGAGTACCTTTAATGTAATGAAAATGATTAAGTCAGCTAAATTAGATGTAGAGGTTAGTACTTTAGATGGAAAAGAAATCACATATATTTTATTGAATGAGGCTAATGAGAAAGAGGTAAAGGCAGCAATTATACCAGTTGAAGATAAAAATAATTTTTATTTAGAAGAGATGGTACTCTCCTTACAAAAAGAGGTGAAATCTTTGCGTAATGAGATAGAAATACTTAAAAATCATAAAGCATTAAGATGAAAGTAGCATATATAACTGATGATATATTCCTTAATCATGATACAGGTATAGGACATCCAGAATCTAAAAAACGTCTTATTGCCATTAACACTTCAATAAAACCACTTAATCATTTATTGTTGAAAAGAACTCCTATTGGTATTTCAGAAGCATTACTTCATACGGTACATAGTTATGAACATATACAAAGAGTAATTGAATCAAGTCAATCTGCGGTATCTATAGACTCAGATACCATCTGTAGTGTAGATTCTTACAAAGCAGCAATAAAGGCAGCAGGTGCAGGTGTTGTAGCTATAGATGGCATAAAGGAAAAAGAGTTTCAAAGAGCTTTTTGTGCTGTACGTCCTCCCGGACATCACGCAACAGCTACGAAGTCAATGGGTTTTTGTCTTTTTAATAACATTGCTATTACTGCAAAGTATGCACAAAGTAAGGGGTATAAAAAAGTGATGATCATAGATTTTGATGTACATCATGGTAATGGTACACAAGATATATTTTATGAAGATGAGAGTGTATTTTATTTCTCCTCTCATCAAGCTTTTGCTTATCCTGGAACAGGCAGTGAAAATGAAAAGGGTAGGGGAGAAGGAGAGGGATTTACTGCTAATTATCTACTTATGCCAGATAGTGGAGATAGGGAAGTTTTAGATATTTATGAAAATGATTTACCGCCTTTAGTTAACAACTTTAACCCAGATATTATATTGGTTTCAGCAGGATATGATTTACATGAGAGTGACCCTTTAGCTCAGTTGAATGTAACAACTGAAGGTATTGTTAGCATAGTACGTGCTATATTGGACAGTAAAAATGTTCCTTTTATTTTTTTTCTAGAGGGAGGCTATGATGTTAATGCCTTAGGAGAGAATGTTAAAGTAACGCTTGATGAGATGTTGGTATGACAATCTCGTTACTTTTTTATTGTTCTAGTGTAAAAGCCTTTTAGATTTTTTGATATAATAGACTTTTCAAAATATTTAACCCTAGGAGACTATTATGTCAGCAGGATTTTTTGCTATATTTGATGATGTAGCTATGCTACTTGATGATGCAGCTACAATGAGTAAGATTGCTACAGAGAAAACAGCAGGTATATTGGGTGATGACTTGGCAGTTAATGCTCAAAAAGCATCAGGGTTTACAGCATCAAGAGAATTGCCAGTATTGTGGGCTATAAGTAAAGGCTCTTTTATTAATAAACTTATTATTTTACCTTTTGCTTTTTTACTTAGTGCATTTGCTCCATGGACTATTGTACCTATATTGATTGTAGGAGGTATATATTTAGCTTTTGAAGGAGCAGAAAAGATATATGAGTATTTTGTACCAGATAAAGAAAAGAAGAGAGATATAGATTTAAAACCTAGAACAAAAGATGAAATATTACAGATTGAAAAAAGTAAAATAAAGTCTGCTATTACAACAGACTTTATACTCTCTGTAGAGATAGTAATAATAGCTTTAGGTACAGTAGCTTCTCAGACACTTCCTATACAAATAATAGCTGTATCATTTGTAGCCATACTAGCTACAATAGGTGTATACGGTATAGTTGCTTTAATTATACGTATGGATGATGTAGGTTTGGGATTTATAGCAAAAGGAGCAAAAAGTGGTAAGCAGTGGCTAGTAAATATAGGTAAAATATTAGTGGCATTACTACCTAAAGTGATAAGATTATTGACTGTTGTAGGAACACTTGCCATGCTACTAGTAGCTGGTGGCATATTTGTACACAACATATCTACTATACATCATCTAGTTGAATTTATGCCATCTTTAATTGCTGAACTGCTAATAGGACTTATCGTTGGTATATTAGTCCTTTCTGTAGAGAAAAGTCTGCTTTATTTACTAAAGAGATAGACTCTATTTAGGAAGTGATGCTTTAGCTTCACTCCATGATGAGGCTAAAGCCATCGTTTCCAATGAGTTTTTCAAGAAGTCTACTAAAGAGATAGGCTCTATCTACAGAGAGATAAAATCTATCTTCCTTTACTCTATTAGTAATCTACAGGAGTGATTTTTGTATTATTGCCATTAAATCCACTTACATTATGTTCCATTGCATAGTCAACGATAGTTTTTAAATCACCATTGATATTGTCAATAATTGTACTAAATTCACTTATCTGCTCTTGTGACATATCTCTAAGGGCATCTTCAAACATCGCACCAAACATAAACTCTGGGTTTAAGAATGAAATATCTATGGTTTTATTGTCATCAGGGTTTACAAATACTGCTATTTCACATGGAAGAGCGGCTGTGTGGAACTCTCCTGTTGTTAGTGCTTCTTTTGCATATGTTGGAGAACATGCTTCAACTATCCATGCCCCACCTGGTACTTTCAGTGGTTCTAATCTTCCTGATCTCCATGATGGCTGTACACCAATTTGTTCACTAGGTAATATAGTTTTTAATGCCTCTTCTTGAGAACCAACTACGCCCTCTTCATCACTTGTCATTACTGTAATTATTTTTGCAGCAATCGTCTCAGCATCAGTGGCTGTAAACTCTTTTGAACCATCACTTGTATAAGAGTAGTGTCTATATGGTTCACTTCCATTGTTTGCTGTATCTGTAGTTCCTACTACCTTTGACATAGCAGAGTAGATAGTCCCCATTTTAATAGATGTTTTAGTATATGTTTCACCCGCTTCATCAAAAGCATTGTAAATCATAGCAAATATTTCATTTTTTACTTGTGTTGGTAGATTCATCATCTCCTCTTTAAATGATGCATTTTGCATCTCTTCAGAGCTAAACACTTCTGTAAAGAAGAGTGTAAAAATAGTTTCAGGGTTTAACATATCAACATAAATAGCATTATCATCATGATAGACAGTTACTTCACATGGAAGGGCAGTTGTATGGTAGATACCTTTTGCAACTTTAGTACCTTCTTCTCCACCAACATTAATAACCCCTAAAGCTTTAGCAGCATATTTAGAGTTACACACTTCAACTACTTTTACTTTTTTAGTATTACTAGG
>JAYEHY010000006.1:0-6948 GCA_034659695.1 Campylobacterota bacterium
ATGAGCATAAAGAAATAAGAATATTACTTTATGGTCATTATAGAATTGCATATTTAATTAAAGATGAAAACATAATAGATATATTGGGTGTATTTCATGGGGCTTTAGATATAGAAAGATACTTATAGGTAGTGCAAGATATAACAAAACCTTGAAAAAAACAAGTGTATACAATGAAAATATAAAGTTTTCACATGTCAATTATATAAACCCAAAAGATTATATTTTCAAGTCGTTTTGCCCACTTGTTCCTTAAGTCAAACGTTACGAATTTTTTATTCCCTAAAAACGAAAACCTTATAATCTAACATATTTTATAACGTTTATCGCTATAGCGATATGTAGAGACACATTTTTGAATCCTCCCATAGAAAACGTTATCAAATGTTCTATATAGGAGATTTTATGATGAAATACTACGGGGTTAACATATAAAAAATGAACAATACATACTATTAAAATCTATTAGAGTTCTTTTGTCTAAAGGGCGACTCTAAAATACAGGAAGAAAAGATAGATAAATCAAATCCAAATTATGCTATATTAAATCTCTAATTTCATCAAAGGTTATCCATGTCAGAAGAACCAAAAAATATCCCCCAATTTACCCATTTACACTTACATACCGAGTATTCACTTCTTGATGGGGCAAACAAGATAAAAGCTTTGGCTAAGAAAGTTAAAGAGCATGGTATGACCTCTGTAGCCATGACAGACCATGGTAATATGTTTGGTACTATAGATTTTTATAACACTATGAAAAAAGAGGGTATCAAGCCTATCATCGGAATGGAAGCGTATGTTCATAATCAAGATGAGTTAGGTGATAAGTCAGTGCGTCAGCGTTTTCACCTCTGTCTGTATGCTAAAAATGAAGTGGGTTACAAGAACTTAATGTTTTTAAGTTCTCAAGCATATATTAATGGATTTTATTATTACCCACGTATTAATTGGGATTTGTTAAAAAATCACAGTGAAGGGCTTATCTGTTCTTCTGCTTGTCTGCAAGGTGAAGTAAACTGGCATTTGAATCTCTCTGAGAGAAACTTGAAGTTTGGTGCTAAGGGGTATGATGAAGCTAAAAGAGTTGCATTAAAGTATAAAGAGGTATTTGGAGATGACTTTTACTTAGAAATGATGCGTCACGGCATAGGTGACCAGCATCGTATAGATAAGCAGATTATCCAAATATCACAAGAGACAGATATCAAGATTGTTGCAACCAATGATACCCACTATACCATACAAAAAGATGCAGATGCTCATGAGGCGTTTATGTGTATTGCGATGAACAAACTCTATGATGACCCCAAGCGTTTGCGTCACTCAGTACATGAGTTTTATGTTAAAAGTCCCCAGCAGATGGCAGAGTTGTTTGCAGATATTCCTGAAGCACTTGAAGCCACACAAGAGATAGCTGATAAATGTAACCTAGAGATAAAACTAGGAGACCCAACTCCTCCCAACTTTAAGTTTGCTAGGCAGAGAGCAGTGGAATCTGGCATAGTGATGCCTGAACCCACTGTTGAGTATTCTCTTGAAAATGACATTGTACTTTTTGAAGAGGAGTCAAAGCGTGGCTTAGAGAAGCGTCTGAAAATCGTACCACCTGAAAAACATCAAGAGTATAGAGAGCGTCTTAAAGTAGAGATGGATATTATTAATTCTATGAAGTTTCCTGGGTATATGCTTATCGTTTGGGACTTTGTAGATGCTGCAAAGCAGATGGGCATCCCAGTAGGACCTGGGCGTGGTTCTGCGGCAGGTTCACTTGTTGCATACTCACTGGAAATTACTGATATTGACCCAATGCCTTATGGACTCCTCTTTGAGCGTTTCTTGAACCCTGAGAGAGTCTCGATGCCAGATATCGATATGGATTTTTGTCAAGGTCGCCGTCAAGAGATATTGGACTATGTAGTAGAGAAGTATGGGCGTGTGAATGTTGCCCAGATTATTACATTTGGTAAGCTTTTGGCCAAAGGGGTCATTCGTGATGTGGCACGTGTACTTGATATGCCTTACTCAAAAGCTGATGCAATGGCAAAACTCATTCCAGACGAGTTAGGGATAGACCTTAAAAACTCATATGAAAAAGAGCCAAAAATCAAGGAACTTTTAGAGCGTGACCCTCAAGCAAAAAGAACTTGGGAGTATGCATTAGCACTTGAAGGTCTTAACCGAAATGCAGGAACACATGCTGCAGGTGTGGTCATAAGTAATGAGCCACTTTGGCAAAAGACACCACTTTTTAAACCTACAGGACTTGACACTTTAGCAACGCAATACTCAGGTAAGTATGTTGAAGATGTTGACTTAATTAAGTTTGACTTTCTTGGACTAAAAACACTTACCGTCATAGAAGAAGCGTTGCAGTTGGTTGAGAGAAGGCATGGTAAACGCATTAACTTTGTGGAAGAGAACATAGAAGATAAAGAAGTTTATAACTACATAAGTACAGGTGAGACTCTTGGACTCTTCCAAATAGAATCTGCAGGTATGCAAGACTTGGCTAAAAAGCTTAAGCCAGATGGTTTTGAAGATGTTATTGCGATGCTTGCACTATACAGACCAGGTCCTATGGAGTCTGGTATGCTAGATGATTTCGTAGAACGTAAGCATGGGCGTGCAGAGATTACCTATATGTTCTCTGAACTAGAACCGATACTTAAACCAACTTATGGGGTTATTGTCTATCAAGAGCAAGTTATGCAGATAGTTCAAAGCATTGGCGGATTCTCCTTGGGTGGTGCAGACCTAGTACGTCGTGGTATGGGTAAAAAAGACCAAGAGTTACTTGACAAACTTAAAGAGGAGTTTGTTGAGGGAGCGGTGAAAAATGGTTTTGAAGAGACAAAATCTGCTGCACTGTTTGATCTTATTTTAAAGTTTGCAGGATACGGGTTTAACAAATCACACTCTGCTGCGTATGCGATGATCACTTTTTATACCTCATATTTGAAACACTACTATCCTACAGAGTTTATGGCAGCTATTTTGACATTGGAAAAAAACAATACAGACAAAGTGGTAAGATATGTAGATGAAGTGAAGCATATGGGTATGAAACTTCTCCCTCCTGATATCAATAAGTCAGGTTTAGTATTTGAAGCACGAAATATTGAGGGTGAAGAGGTTGTTATGTTTGGTATGGGTGCACTTAAGGGTGCTGGCGATATTGCCATAAATACCATGCTTGAAGCCAGAGGAGAGGTAGAATTTAAAGACCTTTCAGACTTTGTCTCTCGTATAGACTCTAGTAAAGTAAATAAAAGGGTTATTGAAACACTCATTAAAGCAGGAGCATTTGATAGCTTTGGTTACAGTAGAAAATCGATGCTTTCTCAGCTAGAAGATATTATAGATATGGCTAAAAAAGCAGGAGAGGCAAAAAAACAGGCTTTGAACTCTCTTTGGGGTGATGATGCTGAAATGACATCTGTGACACTTGAAATTACAGATATGGAAGAGTTTGAAGCTATGGAAATTTTAGAGATGGAAAAAGAGTCTTTAGGTTTTTATGTGTCAGGGCATCCATTAGATAAATACCGTGAAACACTCAATGAGATAAACTACACACTAAGTTCAGAGATAGACGACTTAGCTGATGGTTCACAAGCGATGTTCATAGGTAAAATAGAGAGTATAACTGAAAAAATTTCTAAAAAAGGTAATAAATTTGGTATTGCCAATATTATGGATTTGCATGGAAACATAGAACTTATGCTTTTTGAAAATCGTTTAAAAGAGTTAGAAGAGGACTTTGATATAACTAAACCTATTGCATTTAAGGTTAAAATAGGAAAAGATGGTGACTTTACCCGTATGAATATACTTAAAATATCTTCATTGAAAGATGCAAAGAAAACTAAGATAAAAGTACAAAAAGAAGAAAAAGTTGTACCAGAAGTTATACAGCCTACCTTAGTATTTACTATTAATCTTGACACTGAAACAAAAATTATAAGAGATTTTAAAACCTTAGTAGAAGAGTATCCAGGAAAACACCCTTTAGAACTACACATTAAGTCAAAACTTGCAGATGTAATTATTGAGAGTAAAATGAAGGTTAGTGAACTTATTGTTGAAGAGGCTAAGCAATTAGGGGTTTATTTGGAAGAGAGTTTAAAAATTGAAGGGTAAATGACCTAAAAGATATAAGAATTATTATATAATAATTTCAAATGATTAAAATAAAGGGTTATTTATGAATAAATTTATGATAATTTTATCTTTGTGTAGTGTATTACTTACTCAAATATGTGCAGAAGATACTCGTGATAGTATCCGTAATGAGATACTTAAATCGTTAGATGCTGTAGATATAGAACGTCAAAAAGCATTAGATGAACTTGATAGTGTAGTCAAAAAAGTAGAAGAGGCCAGAGGAAGAAGAGAGGATGAACCTGTAAGCGTTGAGGTTTCTACTCAAAAGAAAAAGACTACTATAAAAGAAAAGAGTATAGAAGTAGTAAAAATTAAAGCGGTAAAAAGTATAGTTAAAGCTATAGCATCAGTAGAGATAGCAAAAGCAAAGGCAACAAAAGATATAGCAAGAGCTATAGGTGAAGTTGAGCTTAGTAAAGTACAAATAGAACCTAAAAAAGCTGAATCAGCTGATAAAATTGAAAAGAAAGTGGAGAAATTAGAGATAGTTAAAGTAATAAAGGTAGAAAAAAAATGTCCTACTAAAAAATGCCCTACAAAAAAGTCATCTACAAAAAAGTCATCTACAAAAAACCTTGCCATAAAAAGGGAAACAGTAAATTATCCTAAAAAATTACTTATATTTAGTAAAAAATAGTTTTAGAGTTCTTGCAAAACTTGATAGTGATGCTTTAGCTTCACCATATGACGAGGCTAAAGCCATCGTTTCCGATACGTTTTGTAAGATGTCTTTTATACCTTAAGTTATTTCAAGTACACTAATTTACTTTAAACTATATAACTAAGGACAAAAATGTCAAATACAGATGATGACAAAGCTATACATATATTAGAAAAAGCTGTCTATTATGCACAAAATCATTTAGAGAAGGAACAAAAATTCCAGCCTTTTGCAATGATACTAAATGAAAATGGAAATATAGATACTATAGAAAATAAAATTAAAGATAGTACAGAAAGCTATGCGTCATTAGGTGATACCGTTAAAATATGCATCAATCAAAATCGTATAGATGTCATAGTTATGGCAGTAGATACGCTTATTCCAGAGAGGTTTGATAAAGAAACACCACATAGCATACGATTACATTTAGAAGAGAGAAGTCAGATAGATAAAAAGATTTCTGCAAGATTCCTTTATGTCCCTTATACACTACATAAAGTAGAAGAGAAGATTTTTGTAAAACTACACACTCCTATACCAGTAGGTTTTCCTGCGGAGTATATTGTTAAAAAATAGGTTCATATTCTATTTATAACTGTTAAAATGTGTAATATAGAAACAAATAAATAATATAATTTTTCGCTAATGCAAAGTTTCAATAGGTTAATCATTAAAAAGTGTTACACTTTCCGTACTAATTAACTAAAATTAAGGAACATTAATGTCAAATTTACCAAAAATCATATGGTCAAAAATCGATGAAGCACCAGCTTTAGCAACGTATTCACTACTTCCAATAGTAAATGCATTTACACAAGCAGCAGGAGTTTCAGTTGTAACTTCTGATATTTCATTAGCAGGTAGAGTACTTGCTGCTATGGGTCTTGCTGAAGATGAGCTTTCTAAGCTTGGAGAAGTTGTTTTAGAAGAAGATGGAAACATCATCAAGCTTCCAAACATCTCTGCTTCTGTTGGTCAACTTAAAGATTGTATTGCAGAGCTTCAAGGTCAAGGTCATGATGTACCTGATTATCCTGAGAATCCAGCAAATGCTGAAGAAGAGGCTATTCAAGCTAAGTATGGTACTTGTTTAGGTTCAGCGGTTAACCCGGTACTTAGAGAAGGTAACTCAGACAGAAGAGCAGCTAAAGCTGTTAAGAAGTTTGCACAAAACAACCCTCATAAACTAAGAGCATTCCCTGAAAATCCTAAGTCTTATGTTGCACACATGGAAGGTAACGGAGATTTCTTCTCAAATGAAGAATCTGTAACTTTAGATGCTGATCAAAAAATCACTATCGCACTTAATGGTAAAGAGTTAACTTCTGTTGATGCAATTGCTGGTGAGATTCTTGATGGTACATTTATGTCTATCTCTGCTCTTAACGCATTCTATGCAAAAACAATTGAAGATGCTAAAGCAAATGATGTTTTATGGTCACTACACCTTAAAGCAACAATGATGAAAATCTCTGACCCTATTATGTTTGGTCACGCTTTCAAAGTATTCTTCAAAGATGTATTCGCTAAACATGCAGATACATTTGCAGAGCTTAAAGTTCAACCAAACCAAGGTATGTCTGACTTAGAGAAAAAAATCGCAGGTCATGCAAAAGAAGCTGAAATTTTAGCTGACTTTAAAGCTGCACTTGATTCAGACTCACCAAAACTTGCAATGGTTGATTCTGACAAAGGAACAACAAACTTCAATGCTTCAAACGATGTAATCATCGATGCTTCTATGCCTGTAGTGGTAAGAGAAGGTGGTAAGCAGTGGGATAGAAATGGTGATGCAGTTGAGTGTGTAGCTGTTATCCCTGACTCTACTTACGCTATGTTCCACGCTGAGATGGTAGCTGACTGTGTTAAAAATGGTCAGTACGATGTTTCTACAATGGGTACAATGCAAAATATTGGTCTTATGGCTCAAAAAGCAGAAGAGTATGGTTCTCACCCAACTACATTTGAGCTAGCAGAAGCTGGTAAAGTGACTGTAACTGGTGCTGATGGTTGCCTTATGAGTTTTGAGTGTGAAGCTGGCGATATCTGGAGAATGAGTAGAACAAAAGATATCCCTATTAGAGACTGGGTAAGACTTACAGTTGAGAGAACTAGAC
>JAYEHY010000007.1:0-6876 GCA_034659695.1 Campylobacterota bacterium
ACCAAAGAGCAGCAAAGCTCATTTTCAAACTGTATCTGCTAAGCAGGCTATACTTGTACAAAAAGGTAAAAACAGAGAGTCTTGTGTGATTTGCGGTATGAACCTACCTACCTTTTACAAAACAAGTCATGCTGCAGAGACAAAATCAGGTACTAAAAGACAGTACTGTTCACTGCATTGTGTCGTGGAGGATAATGAGATCAAGAAAACAGATCTTGTAAACCTCAAGGTCGTAGATACCAATAGTCTTAAATTTATCTCTGTATATAAAGCATTTTATGTGGTAGGGAGCTCCAAACCAGGTACCATGACTCGTACCAGTAAGTATGCTTTTGCCAAAAAGTCTGAAGCAGAGGCATTCGCCAAAAAATTTGGCGGTAAAGTAATGAACTTTAATGATACCTATACTATAGCGATGAAAGATTCTTACAGATAAGATAACCTTCCTGACTCTCTAGATATGATCTAATGTAACATTATTAGATCATATCCCTCTCCAACATACATATTTAGTTCATATTATTGTTGTATACTCTATGATTAACCCTATAGGAGCAAATCATGAAACAAATTTTAATTTTCCTTATCACACTCTCTTTTCTAGACGCCAATGCTTTACTGGAAAAAGTAGACAGAAACCTGCAGCCTGTATCCAGCGAGAGTTACAAAAAGCTTACCAATATAGAACCTAACGGAAGTAAAAAAACATTTTTACTCTATCAAGCCAAAAAAGGCAAAGATAAAATGGTCTCTCTATTTTTAGAACCCAAAAGTGAGAAGGGAAGATCTACCCTAAGAAGGGGCGATAATATGTGGCTCTACATTCCTAATGTAGGTAAACCCATCCGTATCGCTTCTATGCAATCAGTAGTAGGTGGTGTATTTAACAACAGTGATATTATGAGACTTGACTTTTCTGCTGAGTACAAAGTAACTGGACAAAAAGAGAGTAGTAGTACATATACACTGACCCTAAAAGCGAAAAATAGAAGTGTTGCATATGATAAACTCATTATGACCGTAGATAAAAAGCGTCTTACCCCTAAAAAGGTAGTCTGCTACGCTTCAACAGGTATGCTTATCAAAACACTCACCTACAAAAATATTAAGAAGTTTGCTTCAGGCATCGTAAGACCTGCTGTGGTAGAGACCGTAAGCCCATTCTACAAAGGATATAAGTCTATTATGGTGTATGGGAAGATCACACCAAAATCCTTTGCCAATGAAGTCTTTACTCTTGACAATATATCAAAAGTCGGTACGCTAAGAAGATGATACGCTCACTTCTTACTATTTTACTCCTATGTTCTATAGGTACGTATGCTGATGACTATAGTTTCGATATGGAGAGTATCGAAACAAAAAGTTTTGAATACTCAGGATACCTTCGTGCTGAATATAAATACCAAAATCTCAACGATAACTCACCACTATATACGCTACTCAATAAAAATAACCACACTCAAAATAGCTCTTTAAATGAAGCACTGCTTCGGTTAAACTACTATAAGGATGATTTTAAACTCACTACTGCATTTTCAGCAAGGTATCTCAATATAGGTGGTATTGATGAGAGTCTCTTTACTGTATATCAGCTTTATACTCATAATACACTCTCTATTAATCACTCTGTAGATGTAGGGAAAAAAACCCTTAAGTGGGGAAAGGGATACTTCTTTAACCCCGCGGCATTTCTAGACAGACCCAAAGACCCGACACAGCCAGAAAATGCTTATGAAGGTTATGTTATGGCTAACTATACCTATAACAAAAGCTTTGATGGAGATTTAAAAAATCTGAAGTTAGATCTTATATACATGCCATCCTCTTCAGATGTCAATGATGATTTTTATAATGAACAATCGACCAATTTAGCAGCCAAACTCTACCTGCTCTATCATGATACTGATATAGAGTTCATCTATCTTTACAGTGATAAGCAAAAAGATAAAATAGGTTTTACTTTCTCTAAAAACCTTGCACCCCATTTTGAAATACATGGAGAGGTTGCCAAAGAGATAGGGGGGTATCACTCCTATCTTTTAGGGTTAAAATATGTGACGCAGAGTGATATTACTATCATAAGTGAATACTACTATCACTCCGATGGCTTAACAAAGAATGAAATACAATCATCCGATAAATTATTGTCTTTTTCTGCAAAAAGTTATTTTATCAATAAATTTTCAAAAAAAGAACCATTTGGTATTGTCTACTCCTCTATTTATTTCAGAGATATGCTAAATATGGAAGATAAAAGTCACTTAGATACCCTTGGGTTTATCTACACTTTTAAAAATAATCTTGAAATAGACCTCTCCTATAATGTAAATAGTGGAGATAGCGAAAGTGAATTTGGGAAAAAGATGGTGAGTAGTTTTGCTTGGATGAAAGCAACTTGGTATTTTTAGGAGAACTTTTAAATATTTAAAAGTTCTCTTACTACTTCTCTGTCATCAAAAGGGTATTTCACCCCTTTGATCTCTTGATACTCTTCATCACCCTTGCCTAAAATAAGCAGTGCATCATCATCTTCAAGATTCTCAAGTGCCATTTTAATAGCAAGTCTTCTATCTGGTGTTGCTGTCACATGATCTTTGCCATGTAGGCCAATTAAAATATCTTCTAGTATCATCTCTGCTACTTCATCACGTGGGTTATCGCTTGTAACATAAATTTTTTTAGCAAACTTACCTGCAACTGCACCCATACGTGGACGTTTTGCCTTGTCACGGTTACCTCCTGCTCCAAAGACTACAGAGATATCTCTATCTTTAATGGAGTCAAGAACCTGATGCATTCCATCATCAGTATGTGCAAAATCTACAATAACCAAAGGATCTCGACTTACCACTTCCATACGTCCTGCAACACCTGCAAAGTTTTCAACCACTTCACAGACTTCTTCTACTTTTCTTCCTGTAAGCATTACCACAGAACCTAATGCTGCCATAAGATTAAAGAGGTTAAAAAGTCCTACCATAGGTGAATGGAATGTCGCTTCTGTCTGCATGTGCTTAATACCTGCAGTAATACCATGAACGAGTGCAAAAGCCTGTACTTTAAATGTTGCTGGTTCATCTACACCATAACTTTGAGCCCCTATGGGATTATAAGTAATATTTTTAATATCATCTTTGTTTAATAGTTTTGGTGTATCATCTGCAAAAAACAGACTCTTAACACGTCTATACTCCTCAACAGTACCATGATAGTCTAAATGGTCAGAGCTTACATTTGTATGTACCTTAAGTGCAAAGTTTAAACCCTCTATGCGTTTTTGGTCTATCGCATGAGAGCTTACTTCCATAATGAAATAGTTACATCCCAACTCCATAGTCTGTTTCATATTGTAGAGTGTTTCCAAAATAGAAGGTGTAGTCATACTCTTCTCTTCTATACGCTTCTCCTCTGCAAATAGCCCTCTGGTACCTTGCAGTGCAGGATGTTCGTCTAAATCAAGTAAAAAAGAGTAAATAGCAGCTGTAACTGTGGTTTTACCATTGGTTCCTGTAACTCCTACAACCTTCAAATTCTTTAACTCCCAAAAAGCAATAAGTTCATCAGGCGTAATAAAAGCAGGTTTTAAATCCATCTTCTCATAATAATGGCTATTTTGTGCTGTCTTAAAAAAGAGTGTCTTATCATCCAATACAGTTGTGTCATCACTTAGAAAGCAATAGCCCTCTTTTATAAAATCTAACTTCACTATCTATTTCCTCTCACTACATTATATAATGCCAATACATCCTGATCATTACCAAAAAGATTTGTCGTTGCATCAAGATAGCCTAATGCCATCTCATCAAAACCTTCATTAGAGAGTTGTGTTACAAAGTCTATAAACTCATCTTTATCTGTAATAATCACTTTTGTAGAGAACATAATATCTTCAAACGTTTTTTTAAAACTTCCACGACTCTCAACTAAACTGAGGAAATCACTGTAGCGAATACCATCACCATACTCAATCTGCTCCTGCATAGGATTAACTAAAAGTTCTTGAATACTCTGTTTTGCTGTATCAATAGAGTCAATAAGTCCCTCTATAATATCTACAGCATTCTCTTTCTCTGTTTTTATCATTTGGTAATAATCAAAAAGTGCTTGTGCCTCAGCTTCACTATCGGCACCCAAGTCACTTAAATAGACACCTATTCTTGCTTCATCCAAGGTAGGATAATCTCTTAAGATGAGTCCATAATTTCTTAAGGCTTTATTATAGTCTCCATTAAGAAATTCGCTCTCAGCTCTTTTCAATAGTTCTATCTGACTTACTTTATACATCTTAACCCAATTGGTCTAATTTATCTTCCCAACCTTGAGGAACACTCATTACAGTTAACTCAGGATGAATCAATGTTTTAATTTGTCTTTCTACACCAAATTTAATAGTAGTACCAGCACTTCCACACCCTACACATGCACCTTGCAACTGCACATAAACTACACCCTCTTTTATAGCTATAAGCTCTATATCACCACCATCTAATTTAATAGATGGTCTCACTTTTTCTATAACATCTTTAACCGCTGGTTCTAACTCTTCATCTGTAAATGGAATCAATACTTCTCCTTACATCTCATATAAAATGGATGTCAATTTTCTATAATAATTATTATAACAAAATCATAGTAAAACTCTATGTAGTACTAAATTTAATTAGATAACTTATACAATAAAAGTACTATTTTGTCAATGGAATATGTGGGTTTTAAAATTTAAGTAGTTGTATTCAAGGCAAAAGCCTCAAATACAGGAAGTTCAGTAACAATTATATAAGTTCGATAATTGCCATAGGTGCTGAATCACCTTTTCTCATACGAGTTTTAATAATACGTGTATATCCACCATTTCTCTCTGCATATTTTGGTGCAATTTCATTTACGATAGTATTTGTACACTCTTTGTGTTGTAACATTGCAAAAATCGCTCTATGTGCATTAAAGTCTCCAGATGTAGCTTTTGTAATAAGCTTTTCATAGTAGCTTCTAAGCTCTTTAGCTTTTGGCAATGTAGTCTCTATTCTACCCTCTTTAGTTAAAGCAATAGAAAGGTTTTTAAGAAGTGCTGCTCTATGAGAAGACGTTCTGTTTAATTTACGGTAACCATGCTTATGTCTCATGTTTGTCCTTTTACATTTAGACTTAAAGCTTAAGCTTTAAGTTGTTCTATTTTCTTTACAAGATTTGCTCTTGTAACATCTGTGAGTTCAAACTCTGAACCAAATCCGTGCTCTACAAGACACTCATTAATTTCATCAAGAGATTTTTTACCAAGATTTTTAATATTTTTAATCTCAATTTCACTCATCAATACCAATTCACCAAGGAACTTCATTCCAGCTCTGTCTAGTGAGTTAAATGATCTTGCACTTAGTCCAAGATTATCAACTGTTTGCATAAAAGGTTTAAGTTCGCTGTCATCATTGCTTCTTTTTACTGGAGTAACAGAGATGTCAACATCAAGTACACCATTAAAAACAGATAGTTGCTTATTCATCACTTCTAATGCATTGGTAAATGCTTCAACTGGTCCAATTTGAGCATCAGTTTCGATGTCAAAAGTAATCTTTTCAAAATTAGGATTATCTTCAACAAGAACTGGATCAATTTTATAATTTGCTTTTCTTACAGGAGTAAAGAAAGCATCTAATGCAATACTATCTGTTGCTACATCATCTCTAAGGTCTTCACTTGGTACATAACCAATTCCTTTTGAGATAACAACTGTAAAGTTAAGTTCAGCATCTTCATTGAGTGTAGCCAAAGGAAGATCACTATTTACTACTTCAATCTGATCGTTATTAAGGTCTTGCGCTGTTACTTCTTTATGTCCTGAGAATGTATATTTAAGTTCAACCTTATCACTTTCGTCTTTAATTTTAAAACGAATATTCTTAAGATTAATAATAAATACAGCAACATCTTCATGCATACCTCTAATATTGTCAAACTCATGTGCAGCACCTTCAATCTTTACAGATATAGGAGCATAACCAATAGAAGAACCTAAAATAAGTCTTCTTAATGGATGTGCGAGTGTAACAGCATAACCGCTCTCAAAAGGATAAGCAATGATTTCAGCACGATTAGCACTGATTTCATTCACCTCTACCTCTGTGGGCATAAATGGTGCAACTTTAATTTTTCTCATTAACTAGCCTTTACTAAGATTATTTAGAGTATAGCTCGACGATTAAACGCTCTTCTACTGGGATTGCAATCTCTTCTCTCTCTGGAATTCTTGTAAAAAGTCCAAATAGTTTCTCTTTATCCATATCTACCCATTCAACCATACCAGTTTGGTTTGTAAGCTCTACTGCTCTTACAATTTGAACGTTAGTTTTAGATTTTTCTCTAATTTCAATTTTTTGACCTACTTTAACTCTATAAGAAGGAATATCTACTCTCTTACCATCAACAAGTATATGACCATGGTTTACAAATTGTCTAGCAGATGCTCTAGTCGTTGCAAAACCCATTCTGTAAACTACGTTGTCAAGTCTTTGCTCAAGAAGTTGAATAAGAATAGAACCTGTATTTCCATCACTTGAATTTGCTGTTTTGTAAAGTGCTCTAAACTGCTTTTCAGATACACCGTACATGAATTTTGCTTTTTGCTTCTCTTGAAGTTGAAGACCATACTCTGAAATCTTAGTTCTTCTTTGACCGTGTTGCCCTGGAGCATATGGTCTTTTTTCTAAAGCAGATTTACCAGCAAGTCTACGCTCACCTTTTAATCCTAAATCAACGCCAAGTCTTCTTTCTAGTCTTTCAACTGGACCTCTATATCTTGCCATGCTTATACCCTTCTCTTCTTAGGTGGTCTACAACCATTGTGTGGAAGTGGTGTAATATCTTTTAAAGATGTTA
>JAYEHY010000008.1:0-6695 GCA_034659695.1 Campylobacterota bacterium
TCTTCTTCAGTTTTCATATCTATAAGTTCCGCTAAAAGTTCTTCTATCTCATCGTCTTCAAGCTCATTACGTCCAAGCTCTTCAACGATAGAAAAACACTCTGTACGCATTTCACGCATCTCTTCTAAGTCATCTTTTTGTGCTTGAGAAGCTTTTTTTGTTTTGTCAATGGCTGAAAAAAGCTCATCTATCGCTACTTCCAAATCTGGGATAATTTCTAATTCTAAAAGGTTTTTTAGTTTTTCTGCTGATGTCATAAGATTTCCTGATGTTAATGTTTGTTGAATTATAGCAGGATTTTTTGATGGAATCTATAATGATGGTTTCTAAGGTATGAATAGACATCTTGCAAAACCTATCGGAAACGATGGCTTTAGCCTCGTCACATGGTGAAGCTGAAGCATCACTTCCAAGTTTTGCAAGAACTCTAATGATAAAGAAAATAGTTAAAACTATATTGGTGGGCATAGTACCCACCAAAATTTAATTATGCCCCTGTACTACACGCACTCACACCTGGAGGTGTTGTAGGTTGTACTGCTGAGTTATCTGCTCCACCTTCTGCATTTACTTTGTCTATAAATGCAAGAAGATTTGTTGCTGCTGTTTGGTAGCGTTTTGCTGTTTCAGAGTCTGCTTGGAAATAGGTTACTGGCTTACCAGTATCTCCACCTATTCTGATAGCAGGCTCTATTGGGATACGTGCAATAAGCTCTGTATCGTACTCAAGAGCTACTGGAACTGTTGTTCCCATACCAAAGATATCTGACTCTGCATCACACTCTGGACATATAAACCCTGACATATTCTCTATGACACCCGCAGTTGGGATATGAAGCTTTTGGAACATATCTAGTGAACGACGAGAGTCATCTAAAGATACCTCTTGAGGTGTCGTTACTGTAATACCTGCAGTTACTGGTACAGACTGAGCCAGTGTCAACTGTGCATCACCTGTTCCTGGTGGCATATCGATAACAAGTACATCAAGCTCTGACCATAAAATATCTCTTAAGAACTGCTCAATAGCCTTCATAATCATAGAACCTCTCCAGATAAGAGACTGTCCTGGCTCCATTAGTGAACCCATTGACATAATCTCAACTCCATACGCTTTTAATGGCTGTACTTTGTTCCCTTGAATTTCTGGTTTTTGATCTGCTACACCCATCATACGAGGGATATTTGGTCCATAGATGTCCGCATCAAGAAGACCGACTTTTTTACCTTGCATTGCCATAGCAACTGCGAGGTTTACTGATGTTGTTGATTTACCAACCCCACCTTTACCTGAACTTACCATTACAAAGTTCTTTACATGTGGTGCAATATTTTTACCACTTACAGAGTTTGACATCTGTTTTGGTGCTTGTGGTGCATCGATGAATATTCCTACTTCTGCAAAACCTAATTTTTGAAGCTCTTTAGTTGCATCTTCTGTAATCTGCTGTTTAACTTCAGCAGCAGATGAAGTAATATCTACAGCAACAGATACTTTTGTGCCATCTATCTCTACATTTTTTACAAATCCAAAAGTTACGATATCTTTCGTAAACCCTGGATAGGTTACATTTTTCAATGCTTCTAATACATTTTCTTGTGTCATAATATTTATCCTAATTGATTTAGTATGTTTGAGTTATACCACTCCAATCTTAAATTAGATTTAATAATTGTGATTATTATAAATTAAGAGTATTTTTCTCTTATTTCGTGTTATACAGAAACTATCAAGCAATCTAAATGTATAATCCGTTACTATTTGATACACTATAAAATTTACAAGGGTTTTTTTGTCAAACACAACTTTAATACTTCTAGGAGCAGGCAACTCTACACGCTTCAAATGCAATGTAAAAAAACAGTGGCTCTATACAGGAGATATACCGCTATGGCTCCATGTAGCTGAACACTTTACACAGTCTGCAAACTTTTCAAAAGTGATTATTGTCTCATCAGCAGAGGATATTGGGCTTATGAAAAGTTTTGCTTCCTATACCTATGTAGAGGGCGGTGACAGTAGACAAGCTTCACTTACAAATGCATTACAACATGTAAGCAGTGAGTATGTATTGGTTTCAGATATTGCTAGATGCTGTGTACCCAAAGAGATGATTGGGGGTATATTGGATGCAAAAACATTAGGAAGCTGTATTGTTCCTACTTTAAGTGTCACCGATACACTCTACCTAAGTAATGCACCCATAGACAGGGAGCAAGTAAAGATCATACAGACCCCTCAACTTAGTGTTACAAAAACACTCAAAAAAGCCCTTGAGACAGAACAACTCTTTACTGATGACAGTTCTGCTATCGCTTCAATGGGTGAAAAGGTACATTTCGTTGAAGGTTCTGTTGATGCCCATAAGCTTACCACACTTAATGACTTAGAAAAACTCTCATGCCTTGAAGCCCCTTCATCTAAAACACTTACAGGTTTTGGCTTAGATATACACCCCTTTGAAGAGGGTAAGGAGATGTTTCTTTGTGGAGTAAAAATAGATGTACCTTATGGTTTTAAAGCCCACAGTGATGGAGATGTGGCGATTCATGCACTCATCGATGCACTGCTTGGAGCTGCTGGCATGGGTGACATTGGAGAACTCTACCCAGATACAGACGAGAGCTATGCAGGGGTTGACTCAAAAAAGCTTCTTGCAGACACGGTAAAAAAACTTCAAACTCATGGCTTTGCTATAGGGAATATTGATATTACCATCTTAGCACAAGCCCCAAAAATACTACCCTACAAAGAACAGATGAAAAGAACTATCGCTTCACTACTTGGTATTAGACAGAACTTTGTCAACATCAAAGCAACGACAGCAGAGAAGCTTGGATTTGTAGGACGAAAAGAGGGTGTTACAGTACATGCTGTAGCAAATCTTACTTATTTCAACTGGAAAAATTTACTAAACGGAAAAGAACTATGAAAATAATTATTGTAGAAAATGAACTCTACTTAGCACAAAGTATCGCCTCTAAGTTAGGTGAAAATGGATTTGAAACTGAAACATACAGCTCTATAAAAGAGGCAATGAACAGCAATGGAGATGTCTATCTACTCTCTACAAATCTACCAGGGCAAAATACTGCTCCACTTATTACACAATTTAAAGATAAGATTATTATCTTAATGGTATCGTATATCAATAACGATACAGTAAGTGAACCTCTTAAACTTGGAGCAAAAGACTACATAGTAAAACCTTTTATGATAGAAGAGTTACTACGTAAAATAGAACACTTTCAAGACTATCAGAATCTTAAGAAACATACTATGCTTTACCAAGAGTATATGCAAAACCTTCTTCAAGAGATAGAGACAGATTTTAACCCTGCTAAACTTACCTTTCCTCTTGTCATACAGACAAACTACCAAAGACTCATAGACAAAGTGGTTTTTGAATATGCACAGATGAACAATAAACTCTTAACTTTTATACCTCTTGGGGAGAAGTCTTGGAAAGAGAAAATAACTACCTGCTCCACACACTCTCTTCTCTATATTACAGAAATCCATACCCTCAAAAAAACCGACAGAGAGCAACTTTTATCACTGTTGGAAATGTATGATTTTATTTTGTGTACGACCACAGAGATAGAGACAAGCTTCCCTACTATGACACTCAATACGGACTCTAAGCTTTATGACCAAAATGAGATACTTACGATAGATGATTATGTAAAGTTTATTGTTAACAGTTTTCAATACAAATTCCCAGATACGGAACTCTCTAAAAAGCTTGGTATATCACGAAAAAGTTTATGGGAAAAAAGGAAAAAATATGGGCTCTTTAAAAAGAAATAAAACACTCTACATCGATACAGAAGCACTCTCAACTTTAGCATTAGTTCAGGAGGGACTACTCTCTCCTCTTCAAAAGCTTATGAATAAAAAAGAAGCTAAAGAGGTAGATGAGACAAAATTTTATAAGGGTGTTCCCTTTCCCTTTGCCTTTATTCTTGCACCCATAGGTAAAAGAAATCACAAAGTACTAAAGTCTCTAAGCAAAGGGGACAAAGTAGCACTTTTTAACCAAGATGTAAAAGTAGGGGAACTGACTGTTGATGAAACTTTTAGCATAGACCCTAAAAAACGTCTTCATAACATTTATGGTACTTCTGATACCTCACACCCTGGTGTAAAGAACACAACACTAAGACTCGGTGAGATTGCTGTATGTGGTAAGTACCATGTAAACTACCCTCTCATAACTGACAATATTAAACGTATTCAAAGCATGATTAATAAAACAGGTGCAAAGTTTGTCTCTTCTATTATGCTTGCAGCTAACCCATTTAACAGAGCACATGAGCGTATGATTCGTCAGTCTGTTAGTGATTCTGATTTACTTATTATCTTTTTACGTAAACCTTTTACCTCAGAGGGTCTACGGTATGATATTCGCCATAATGCACTCACTACCTTTGCAGAGAACTTTTTACCACGCAATAGAGTACTTATTATTCCATTTGAAAACTCTTACATCTTTGCAGGCTACAACGAACTCATACTTGATGCTATCTTGGCAAAAAACTATGGTTGTCATCAGCTAGTGGTAGGTAAAAACCATGGGGGGCTAGGACTCTATTATGATAAAAACCGACTTAGCTCTATTTTTGACCATTGTAAAGATATAGATATTGAAATAAAAACTGTTGATGAGTATGTTTACTGTGATATGTGTAACACACTAGTAAGTACCCAAACTTGCCCACACGGTCAACACCACCATGTACATTACCACTCAGAGTCTATTATGAAACTCATACAAGCGGGACTCATTCCTCCAACTATACTCGTTAGAAAAGAGGTCTCAGCAAACATCTTAGCAGCACTCTTTCCAGAGAGATTTGAGAATTTACAACAAATACACTACTCTCTCATGCCTGGGTCTGGACTACTAGAACAGCAGAGCGAAGAGCAGTTTTATTTGAGACTTATCAAACTCTACCAAACATCATCTCTAACATAAAGGCACATTTATGACACTACAAAAACTTTTTTTAACTTTCGGAGGGGCAGGTCTTAGCCCCAAAGCACCAGGGACTGTTGGCACATTAGCCTCATTGCCTGTAGGTTTAGCCATACTCTACTACTTAGGTTTAGAGACACTTTTTACCCTTACTATTGCTATTACGGTTATTGGTATTATCGAAGTAAACAAATATGAAACCGTTACAGGCATCCATGACCATCAACAAATCGTCATAGACGAAGCGGCAGGTATGTGGCTCTCTCTTATGATCGCTTACTCAACAGCCATCACCATGAGCTACCCTTACGCAGAAGTACTCGCAGTTATTTTCAGTTTCGCAGCATTCCGCCTCTTTGACATCTGGAAACCCTCAACCATAGGATGGATAGACAGAGAACTAAAAGGTGGTCTAGGTGTAATGCTAGATGACGTATTAGCAGGAGTAGCAGGTGGTTTCTTAACAGTATTAATCCTTATGGGGATAGAGAAGTTGTTTTAACTTCAACGCAGTATCTTTTTTATTGTGATGTTTGCAATATATTGAGATACCTCTTCCCCTATGTTAACGTATACTATTAAAACTTCTTGCCTTCATAAAAGTCATATACCCAAGCAGCTACAGCATTAAGTTCCTCTTCGCTTAGTTTTCCTTTTTGAGAAGGCATCAGACCAAACTTTTCAAGTGCCATTGCTTGACACATACTTTTATCAAGATGTGGATATATAACATAGTCTTTTATAAAGGCAATGACTACTGCTCTGTGTATATCATCATCTATATCTTCAACAATTTCAATATTATTTTTAAGTTGTCCCGACACTTCTACCATCGGTGGTGCTTTGAGTGTCTTAAAGACTTTTTTAGTCTCCTTAGCTGTAATCATCTTGATATGACAAGAGGCACATGCTTTATCAAATACCTTCTCTCCATCTACTTTCTGCTCAGCACCTACAAGAGATATAGCTGCTATACAAAGTAGTATTAATACTTTTTTCATATATTTTCCTTTTATAAATTAATATCTATGATTATATCATTTTATTTTGATATTGTATAATAAAATATAATTAAATAGTAGTTAAATATAATCTATTTGAATAAATTATAAAATAGAGATATACATATTTTTCCCTTTGATATAGATAAAAAAAAAGGTACTTACATCCTAAGATGCAAGTACCTTAAACTAGCAGTTCATACTATTTAGTTCAAATCATTAATCTCATAGACTACTGTTGAACCACTCACTTCATAAGAGACAAGAAGCAAATTTTTACCATTTGGAGAATCTGTAGCCGGTATAAATTTCATACCCTCAGCAGAGATGTCACCCTCAACACCTGTTTTATAGTAATCTACAAACTTCGCTTCTGCTGGTACCGTGATATCATACACCATGAGTGCATTTTGTCTTTCTAGTCCGATAAAGGCATACGTTTTACCCTCAATCGTTCCTACAGTCAATGCTTCAGGTTCAGCACCTTTGTTCCCGCTTCTACCATCCATCTCACCCTCATCTTGGTTAAATAGTGCTGGTTCAATCTCTGCCACTTTTTTACCAATCTCATCACCACTGTCAAAGACAATGTCACCATTTGCATCCCAAATAGAGAAACTTCTTGCACCGTAAGTATAGAGTTTTTCATACTCATCATTGCTATTTTTACCTAAGTCAACCATTACCTTTAAATCATCTTCATCCGTATACTCAG
>JAYEHY010000009.1:0-3944 GCA_034659695.1 Campylobacterota bacterium
CTCTTTCTCTCTCTTCCAATTATGTCTACTACCAGCCTTATGTTTAGTATCTCCATAATGATAAGCATCTGTTGATATAGCTATATCAAAGCCCACTATACTAATATTATTCCAACCACCTAATATTTCTTTAAACCAATATAGTATCAAAACACCTGCACTAGGTGGTGCATTTAATAAAAATACTAATTTTTTCCATATTTCAAGAGGAACTGATAATACTGGTATATCTAATGATCTACTATTTTTAAATCTTTTCCATCCAGCTTCTCTGTAAATCATATTTGGACCTGTCACTATAATAAAATCTATATTATCTGGTGTATTACCACGATATCCAGGTGCTGTCACCCAAATATTTAATTTACTACCCCTATCTTTTTCTCCATGCTTATTGCAGCATTTGTTAAAACGTACAATTAATTTATAATTATCTATTTTACTACCAAGCATGCTATTGTGGAGATTAGCAGAATTTCCAACAACACAAATACTGTTTTTATCCTCAACTAATTTTGCTTCTAATTGAGTCATCCATATATTTTGATTACTATGAATATCTCTTAAATAGTCTCTTGTTTCATATTGATTTAAAATATTTTTTTTATTCGCTATATCTACTTCTGCTAAAAGAGATAATGCAATTTTTTTATACTTACCATTTAATTGATCTAAAAAAGTAACTACAGTATTTTTTCTACATACTGATAAAGTATATCCTAAATCTCTACGAAACATACAATAATCAATAAATAATTTTGCACTCTTTCCTTTAATCCATGCTTGCTTATAATACCAAAGAGTTTTATAATTATAAAGACCTTTTTTCCGTCTATTTTTTGCTGTAATCATAGGAAAGAATGAATGAATATATCTATTATTCTGTTTTTTTATAAAATCTATAAAAGTTTTAGAAACTTCTTCTATATTAGCTAACTTTAATATATTTTCTTCTAAATCCTTAGTTCTTTCTTCATAAAAATTAGAATTATAAAGCATTTCTAACTTATCAATCCACTCTTCTGAATTCTCTACAATAATTGCCCCACTATCAACAAAACGTTTTGAATCATCATTTAATACACACAGTGTAGGAATACCCCAGTAAGCAGCCTCTATAACTTTTAATGCTGATTTACACTCTGTAAAGGGACTCTTTTCTAATGGAGCTAGATTAACCCAAATATCTTGATAGTTATTCCAGTGTTCATCAAAAGGAACTTTTTCATTATAAACTATTTGCTCTGAAGAAATATCTAAATCAAAATTTAACGGTCCTGTTATATATAGTTTTACATCTTGGTGATTTTTTAAAAAAGTTGATAATGCAAAAGCAATAGAGGCAAAGTCTTTATCATGACTTTTGGTACCAGGAAAATAAGAAAGTTTTTTAATACTGTTATCACTTATTACTTTATTATGATTTTTCCATGAATAATGAACAGCATTAGATAGTTGTACAATATTACTATTGGGAATAAGCCCCTTAATGTGTACAGCTAATGGTTTAGTAGAAACAGTAAAATGCCTAAATAGCTTTAGTGCTTTTAAATTCTTATGAAATTGTTTTTCAACTTTTTTAACGGAGAGTATTTTATTTCTAACTGCTGGACTATCTTTTGCATATTTAGGATCAAAAATAAAATCATCTACATCAAGTACAGCTAGTACTGATTTATATTTTGTATATAAAACAGCCGCTAAAAGTTTAAGAGAATAGCTTGGTCTATGAAATAAAACAACATCTGTCTTACTCTTTAGAGAAAAAGAAGAAAGATGCATAAGTTCAGTAGTATGCCCTAATGATTCTAATCCAGAAGCTAAATTCTCACAACGATATATAAAAGAGGGATCATTACGGTATAACTTCTTATTTTTATTACATGCGACAAATATAAAGTGCATATTCTATCTAGCTTTATCTATTATATTTTTCTAAATACCACTCAATAGTCTTAACAATACCACTATCAAAATCTTCATCAGCTTTCCAACCAAGCTCTGTTTCTAACTTAGTTGCATCTATGGCATAGCGTCTATCATGTCCTGCTCTATCTTCTACAAAAGTAATTAACTCTTTATGGCTAGTCTCTTTAGGTACTCTAGTATCAAGAATACTACAAATAGCATCTACTATTTGAAGATTAGTTCTTTCATTTCTTCCGCCAATATTATAAACATTAGACTCTTTACCTGTATGATATACTAGGTCTATCCCTTTACAATGATCAAGGACATAAAGCCAATCTCTTATATTTTTACCATCACCATAAATAGGAATAGCATCACCTGCTAATGCTTTTCTGATAATAGTCGGAATAAGTTTTTCATCATGTTGTTTAGGACCATAGTTGTTTGAACAGTTTGTAATTACGGTATTCATTCCATAAGTCTCTTGGTAAGATCTAACTATCATATCTGAACTTGCTTTTGAAGCTGAATAAGGAGAGTTTGGAGCATAAGGTGTCTCTTCTGTAAAAAGATCTGTCTCATTTAAAGTTCCATATACTTCATCAGTACTTATATGATGAAATCTGCATCCTTTATAGCTCTCTTTATACTCAAATGGTTTATTCATCCAATACTTTTGTGCTACATCTATAAGTGTAAAAGTACCATTAACATTTGTTTCTATAAATACCCCTGGATTTTTAATTGAATTATCTACATGAGATTCCGCTGCAAAGTGAATAACACCTTGTATATCATACTCTGTAAATATAAATTCTACTAAATCACGATTACAAATATCACCTTTAATAAACTTGTATCTTGGATTACTCTCACACTCTTTTAAGTTCGCTAAGTCACCTGCATAAGTTAAAAGGTCTAAATTTATTAATTTATATTCTGGATATTTATCTAAAAAATAAGGTACAAAGTTACTACCTATAAAACCTGCTGTTCCTGTTAATAATATTGCTTTCATTATTTCCTCTCTCCCATTATAGTTAAACATTCATCTAAAGAATCTTTCCAAAAAGGAATATTGATTCCAAACTCTTCTTTTATTTTAGCTTTATTAAGTAGTGAATAGTGTGGTCTTTTACAGGGCGTTGGATATTCTTTACTCTCAATAGGGTTTATTTTACAATCAAGGTTTGCCATTCTCATAATCTCTTTAGCAAAATCATACCAAGAGAGTACACCCTCATTTGAGTAATGATAAGTATCAACTTTTTCATTTTTAACAGTTGGTAAAATATCTAAAATTGTTTTTGCTAAATCTCTTGCATATGTAGGGGTTCCAACTTGATCAAATATAACGCCTAGTTGCTCTTTTTCTTTACCTAACCTAAGCATTGTTTTAACAAAATTCGTTCCAAAAGAGGAATAAACCCAAGAGGTTCTAATAATAATAGAATTAAGTGGGTTACTATTTATCATAGCATTTTCACCATCAAGTTTAGTTTTTCCATAAACTCCATTTGGATTCACTGCATCACTCTCAACATAAGGTTTAAAAGCTTCTCCATTAAATACATAATCTGTTGATACATGAATAAGTTTTATATTTTTCTCTTTTGCAATAGTTGCTAAGTATTTAACAGCTAAATGATTTATTTTAACTGCATTCACTTCATCTTCTTCTGCTCTGTCTACTGCCGTGTAAGCTGCACAGTTGATGATTATGTTGATACTGTTTTTGCTACAAAAGTTTTCTACAGCATTTTTATCTGTAATGTCTAAGGTATCTCTATCTGTAAAAAAGAAGTCATACGTATATTTTTCTGATAGTGCTTCTAATTCGCTTCCTAGTTGACCATTGCTCCCTGTGACTAAAACATTAAGCATAGTAATTTACACCATATTCAAAGATATCTTGAGCCTCAGAGAGTTTAGGTTGCACTTTATCCTTAGCCGACAAATTGAGTTCATCTTGATGAAGCAACCAATCAATACCTAACTCTTCGTCACTAAAAAGTATACCTCTATCATTTTCT
>JAYEHY010000009.1:4044-6663 GCA_034659695.1 Campylobacterota bacterium
ATAGTTTGAATAAAGTTTGAAGCTTCAAGTAGTGATTCATGCGTACCAGTATCTAACCATGCATATCCTCTACCCATTAGCTCAACCTTTAATCTATTATCATCTAAATAATCTTGGTTAAGAGTGGTTATCTCTAACTCTCCTCTGAGAGATGGCTTTACATCTTTAGCTTTTTTGATAACGTCATTAGGATAAAAGTATAAACCTACCACTGCATAATTACTTTTTGGAATTTCTGGCTTCTCTTCAATGCTCGTTACATTTCCATTCTTATCAAATTCAGCAACACCATAACGTTCAGGATCTTTTACATAATATCCAAACACTGTAGCCTTATCTTCTTCTTTAGCATTTTTAACCGATTGTGCAAGCATATCTGTTAATCCATGACCATAAAAAATATTATCTCCCAAAACAAGAGACACATCTGAGTCACCAATAAACTCTTCACCTAAAATAAATGCTTGAGCCAAACCATCTGGAGATGGTTGTACTTTATAAGTAAATTTCATACCTATATTAGTTCCATCACCTAAAAGCTCCTCAAATCTAGGTAAATCATGTGGAGTTGAAATGATTAATACTTCAGTAATTCCTGCTAGCATTAAAACTGAGAGTGGGTAGTAAATCATTGGTTTATCATAGATAGGAACTAATTGCTTACTTACTCCTTTTGTTATAGGATAGAGTCTAGTCCCTGATCCTCCTGCTAATATTATACCTTTCATTCTTAATCCTTTTGTTTTTTATAAAAATAGTTTGTAGCATCTACAAATCCATCTATTGAACCACAATCAAAGCGTTTACCTTCAAATTTATATGCAATTACATTTCCCTGTTTTGCTTGTTCAAGCAGTGCATCAGTAATTTGTATCTCTCCACCTTTACCTGGTTTTGTATCTTTTAAAATATCAAATATATCTGGTGTAAGAATATATCTACCTATAATTGCCATATTTGTAGGAGCATTCTTAGGTTCAGGTTTTTCAACCATATCTGTTACTCTGTAAGTATTAGTTGTATTATCAATAAGATTACCTGCTATAACACCATATTTACTTGTTTCACTAATTGGTACTTCTTCTATAGCTACAATGGAACATTGGTACTTTTCATAAACTTTTATCATTTGAGAAAGAATGCCCTCTTCATCATTTGCACAAAGATCATCTGCTAAAACTACAGCAAAAGGCTCATCCCCTATAAGAGTTTTACCCGTAAGAATAGCATGCCCCAAGCCTTTCATCTCTACTTGTCTTGTATATGAAAAAGTACAATTCTTAATAAGAGAACGAATTTCATTCATCAATACATCTTTACCCGTATCTTTAATTTGATGTTCCAATTCATATGATCTATCAAAATGATCTTCTATAGCACGTTTACCACGTCCTGTAACAATAGCAATAGTAGAAATTCCCGCTTCAACAGCTTCTTCTACACCATACTGTATAAGTGGTTTAGTAAGTATAGGTAGCATCTCTTTCGGTGTAGCTTTTGTTGCAGGTAAAAAACGTGTACCATAACCTGCTGCAGGATAAAGGCATTTTTTGATTGAATTCATAATTTTCACTTTCAATATTTAATTAGAAATAATTATATCAAAATAGTATTAATTTATAAGTCATTTTCTAAAAACTTTATAGCATCGCCTACAAGAGGTAATCGAATATTTTCTGGAACTATTATAATATCAATCTTATCCCCTTTTTTAAAAGTAGACTTGTCAAATTTAACAAAAAATCCACATTTACCTGTAGATAAATTAAACTTATCTACCATATCTTTTCTTATTTCATTAGCTGTTGTAGTACATATTAATTTTTTATTTTTATAAATGTTTAATGTTAAAATCTTTTGAGTTTTTATATTGAGTGCATAACCACGAATGCTTTTTTCATTTACCATTCCTGATGCTCCTTTAAAATCTTTTGTTTCATGTACTTGAGTATAAATTGGTTTTTGTTCAATAATTTCTCTAAGTGGCTTAAAACTATTTTCTTTTGTAAGCTCCCATAATTTTTTAGCTCTTTTATAAAGTTTTATATCTTTTTCAATAAATTCATTAACTATTTTATTTTCTTTTATTTCTGATAATAAAAAAATATTTTTCTCTTCTTTAATTTTTTTAATCTTAATTTTCAAAGAAGTTTTGTCTAAAAAAATATCTATCTTATCATAAGGAACTACATAATCAAATCGTTCAAGATTATCTATGGCAAAACTTAACCTTTTAGAAGTATCCAATTGAAATATTTGTGGGTTGTAAAAAGGAATGAAATTTAATGTTCTAAACCATTCTAGAAAAGATACATTGTCTAATTTTTTTATATTCACTAAAATGTCTTGAGTAAAAAGAATACTTTTTTTACTCTGCAGATAATCAAAGAGTAGATAATCAAAATATTCATAAGGATCACGAATAAAGATAACACTAAACTGATTTTTTTTTTCCTTCTCCTGACTTAATGGATTATATATAATATCTGCATTTTCAATAATTAAATTTTGAAAATTATGTACTTCATATTTTTTCATATCTATCTCCATTTATAATTTCATTTCTTCTTTATAATATAAATTGTATAATACCGAATTATACATAAGAAAGGTAGTTTT
>JAYEHY010000010.1:0-6625 GCA_034659695.1 Campylobacterota bacterium
CAAAGATTTTTTGACTTTTTGATATTTTTTGTATATACTATTTTTATAATTATTTAAGGTAGTGTATCATGAAGCATATTTTAGTAACCAACGATGATGGTTTTGACTCTCCCGCTCTTCTTGCTCTTGTTGAGGCACTACAAAGTTTTGCGAAAGTTACTGTAGTCGCACCAAGTGTAGAAAAATCTGCTTGTGGTCACTCCTTAACACTTACACGACCTCTCAATTTTGTAGAGGTAAAAGAGAACTTCTATAGACTTGATGACGGTACACCTACAGACTGTGTATTTCTTTCACTCACAAAACTCTTTGATGAGAGCAGCAAACCAGACCTCATTGTCTCGGGTATAAACATAGGCTCAAACATGGGTGAGGACATCACCTACTCTGGCACTGCTTCTGCCGCTATGGAAGGTGTACTTCAAGGTATTCCTTCTATTGCTATTTCACAAGTCTATGCCAACGGTAAAGAGAGTATAAAAGATCATGGTTATGCGTTAGCACAGCAAAGCATCACTGCACTTGTAAAGAAGATATTTGACGATAACTATCCCCTTCCTAAACGCAAATTTTTAAATGTAAATATTCCACCACTTACACCTGAGAAATGTAAAGGGTTCAAAGCCACAAGAGCGGGAAACAAGATTTACTCTTTTCATGCAGAAGTACATCATAATCCAAGAGGTATAGAGTACTACTGGATAGGACTTCCAAGTCTTAAATGGATGGAAACTAAAGGACATACAACAGACTTTGAAGCGATAAATGATGGATATATTTCTATTACACCTATACAACTTGACATGACAGCACATGATGAAATAGAAGCCCTAAATGATTGGATATAACTTATGAGATTTGAACGATGCCGTATGCTCTTTGGAGAAGAAAACTTTAAAAAAATTCAATCTTCTAACATACTCATTTTAGGCATAGGTGGCGTGGGTGGTTATGCACTTGACTGTCTCTACCGTTCAGGAGTGGGTAGCATTACCATACTAGACTACGACACTTTTGATGAGACAAATCAAAATAGACAGATAGGTTCCCAAGCAGTGGGAGAGAGTAAAATAGAAACCCTAGCCAAACTCTACCCAGGTATAAACACCATACACCAACAGATGGACATGGCATGGGTAGCCTCCTTTGATTTTACCCCTTACGACATCATCATCGATGCAGCAGACACTAGCAAAGTGAAAATAGAACTAGCCAAAAAGGAGTATAAAAAGCTCATCATGTCAGTAGGCTCTGCCAAACGCTTTGAGACTAACAAAATAGAAGTAGCCTCCATTTGGAAAACCCACGGTGACGCACTAGCAAGAAAAATCCGCAATGAACTAAAAAAAGCCAAATTTGATAGAAACTTCACCGTAGTATTTTCACCAGAAGAGGACAGATGCAGAGACAAAGGCTCATTTGTAGGAGTCACAGGTGCTTTTGGTTTGACTATTTGTTCTGAAGTTATAAAGAGGGTATTAAAGTAATGTCAAATTCATTCAGCATAGAAAAGAGTATCAACTGTCCTCAGTGTGGTGATACCCTACCTCTTTATTTTAAACATACAAAACTTCTACAGTGTAACTCTTGTAAGTCTACGATATTTTTAGAAAACAATGCCACCAAACTAGCTGGAGACAGCTCTGTACTTACACCTGAAATTTCACTCCTAGAACTAAATACTCCTTTTTTATATAATTATAAAAGTTACTTACCCCTAGGGATGATACGTTACTCCTATGGACGAGGATTTTGGGAAGAGTGGTGGCTAAAAGATACACAAAATAACGAATACTGGCTAAGTATTGATGAAGGTGATTTGGTTTTACAGCAACGGATAGAAGCAAACTACCCTAGTGATTTTTTTGAATCATTAAACATAGGGCAAAGTATCTCAGGAGACTGGGTAGTCACTGAATTAGGCACAGCCACTTGTGAAGGTTTTGAGGGGTCACTTCCTAAAAAAGTTCGTAAAGGAAGTACCTATAACTATGCTCATCTTTCGGGAAAGAAAGCAGAACTAAAAACCCTTGAATTTGTTGATAATATATTGGAAGCTTACCATGGTAAATGGATAAGTCCTTTTGAGATAAAAAAGGTACACTAATGTCACAAAAATTCTACGCTATTAAATGTAGCAACTGTGCTGCACCACTAGACATCTTAGGTGGAGGACGAGTACAGACTGTCACTTGTGCCTACTGTCACTCTACACTCGACCTTAATGATGAATATAAAGTACTTGCTAAATTTAATGATATTAAGCGACCTTTAGGCCCTTTTGAGATTGGTATGAGAGGGAATATTAAAGGTGTGGAGTGGACGATAATCGGATGGATTAGCTACAAAACAGTAGAGTTTCCTAGTGAAGAGTGGTCTGAGTTCTTCCTCTACTCACCTACCCATGGTTATGCTTGGCTTGTGTATGAAAACAGCAAAGTCTACTTCTCTAAAAGAGTACGAGATTTTGACTTACTTCAATGGCAAGAGAAAAAACCCAAAACTACCTTCTATCATAAGGGACATTATATCAGGCAAGAAGCCTCCTATGTAACGTATGTTGATTATGTTGAAGGGGAACTAAACTATATAGCAAAATTTGGAGACAAAATTACCTGTTGGGATTACAATGGTGTAAGGCATCAATCACTCAGCATAGAAAAAAGTAGTGGTGAATTAGAAGTGTATCATACAGAGAAACTCAATAAAAAAGATATTTATACTGCTTTTTCTTTGGAGTATAAAGAATCAAAATCTGCTAAAAAAACTTCTTTATATGATGATATTACGATAGAGGAAGAGGAGACACATACTGCACTCTCATTTTCAAATATACATATATACCCTTTTATCATACTGCTTATTCTTGCTATATCTTCTCTCTTTTATAGTCAAACTATTTTTGAAAAATCATACACAAAAAGTTTTGAAACACAGATAAATGTAAATTCAAATGCATTCCTTACGGCTATCTCACTAAAAGTTCAAGGTTCACGCACAGTAAATAACAAACTATCTTTATACCAAAATGGCAAAAAAATATTTTATATTGACAAAGATATAGTCTACTTTATCAAAAAAGATTTGGGTAATAGTTGGTACAGAGGAGACAATGCTGCTACCATCTATTTGAAACTGGACAAAGGTGAGTATAGATTGCTATGTCAAAAAGAGAATCCACAAATAACCTCTACTCTAAGTATCAAACAAGAGGTGATACGACTCAAATATATTATCCCTCTGCTTGTTCTATTTATTACTATATTTATACTCTCGAATATGCATCTTATTAATGCAAATATCAGTATGATAGTATTTATCTTAATTGCGGTTATTGTAGCATTTGAAATATTTGGTCCTATAGGACTTTTCTTCTTAGGTTTCTTTTATTTTTTTATAAAAAATGCAAAAAATAATTATGATGAAAATGGTAGTTGGATTGATGACAATAGTGATAGGAGTGATAGATGACAAAAATCATACTAATTGTTTTATCGACATTAACTATTGTATCTGTTTATGCCACCTATACCGGTATGGGTCTACAGGGAGTAGATTCAGAAAATACAAAAAGTTCCCGTTCGGGAAGTCGTTCTTATGGTTCAGGCTACAGCAGTGGTTGGAACTATGGTAAATAAATTTTAGGAGAAAAACATGGAACAAATTGGAATTACACTTATCTATACACTACTAGGACTACTTGTCTTTATCATATCACTTTTAGTTATAGAAGTATTAACTAAGTTTTCGATTAACAAAAAGATTGTTGAGGAAGGAAATATAGCATTAGCCATCGTACTCGCTGCAATCATTATGTCTCTTGGTATTATTATCTCATCGGCTATTCAGTAACTTGCAAAAAGAAAAAATACACACCAAGGAAGTAGCCCTACTTTTTGGTACTTTTGTCATCGCTATATGTGGATTAGTTTATGAACTAATAGCAGGGACACTCTCCTCTTATTTATTAGGAGACTCCATCTACCATTTTTCTTTAGTCATAGGACTTTTTATGTCTTCTATGGGTGTGGGTGCATGGCTTTCTCGTTTTGTAGAGATAAAGCTAGAGCGTGCTTTTGTGCTTATACAATTTGCCATCGCATTATTAGGTGGTTTCTCTGCATTCATACTTTTTTATGCTTTTGCATACTTAGAAAACTATGATGCTTTTTTGTATCTTATCACCATACTTTTAGGCACCATGTTAGGTGTGGAGATACCACTTATTATCCGTATACTTAAAGAGAGTTTTTCACTAAAAACAAACATATCAAATGTATTTACTGTAGATTATATAGGGGCACTCTTTGCCTCTTTGCTTTTTCCTCTTGTACTTGTTCCACAGCTAGGACTCATGCAGACATCATTTCTCTTTGGTGGATTAAATCTTATGGTAGGCACGATGGCATGGTACATTTTTCGTGATATATTAAGTAAAAAGTATCTTCTCCTCATTGGATTTATCGCTGTAGTTCTTGTACTTGGTTTTATAAAGTCAAGTGCGTTAACTACACTCATAGAAAACAAACTCTATCAACACAACATCATCTACTCCAAACAGACCCCTTACCAAAAACTCATTGTCACAGGAGACAAAGGACGCATACAATTCTACATCAACGGTGCCATACAGTTTGATACAATAGATGAATATCGATACCATGAATCTCTTGTACATCCAGTAATGAGTATGAGTAAAGCACATGAAAATATACTCATTATTGGTGGTGGTGATGGTATGGCATTAAGGGAAGTACTTAAACATGATAATGTCGGTCATATTACACTTGTTGATCTTGATCCTGCCATTACTACACTCTTTAAAACACACCCAACACTTAGCAAGTTAAATAACCATGCCTACCAAAGTCCTAAAGTCACCGTAATAAACCAAGATGCATGGAAATTTATAGAAACATCTAAAATACTTTATGATGTCATTATTATAGACCTGCCTGATCCAAATAATATCTCTTTAAGCAGACTCTATAGCCAAACATTTTACCGTCTGTTATCATCTCATCTCTCTCGTTCAGGTGCCATAGTCACACAAGCCACTTCTCCTATGTTTACTAGAGATGCCTTTTGGTGTATCGCTGAAACTTTAGAAGCATCAGACTTACAAGTGTTACCTTACCATACTTATATTCCAAGTTTTGGTGAGTGGGGATTTGTTTTAGCTTCAAAACTTTCTCTTCCTTTAGAGACAATCAAACCTGTTAAAGATTTAAAGTATTTAGATACAAGGACTATGAATAATATGCAGTACTTTGATAAAAACATTGCTAAAACAGACATAGAAAGCAACAAACTAAGCACACATAAACTTATCTACTATTATGATGAAGGTTGGGAGAAATGGTATGCCAAATAATAGTCCAACTTTTGTTATGGAGAAGAATAAACTCAATGATAACCTACTGTATTTTGAAAGGTTAGCCCAAAAAACTGGTATCATTTGGCTCTACACAGTAAAAGCTTTTCATGAACAAAAAGGTTTGTCATGCATTGCAAAGAGATTAAAGGGCTTCAGTATTGGTAGTCTCAATGAGTTTGAAAATGTCAAAGAACAACCTTATAAAAATTTACACAGTTATGCTCCAGCATATTATGAAGATGAAGTAGAAACATTAGCACAAATAAGTACAACTCTTAGTTTCAATTCCCTCACACAGTGGCAAAGATATGCAGATAAATGTAAACAAACCTCTCTAGGTTTACGCATTAATCCGATGCTTTCATTAAAACAGCCAGAGTACTGTGACACAAACAAAAGTAGACTAGGTGTAGACTATAGAGTATTTTTAGAAATGTACCCTACACTCACAAAACTAGAAGGTTTACACTTTCATGCTCTCTGCCATCAAGATGTCTCTGCATTTCTTAAACTCATAGAGCATCTACGTACCCACTATCACAACATACTCCCAAAACTAAAATGGCTCAATCTTGGTGGGGGACAAAACTTCACACATGCAGACTATGATACAGTTTTATTTACCACATGTATCAACTCCTTCAAGTCTGACTATCCTAACCTAACTATCTACTTAGAACCTGGCTCATCGGTGGTACATAAAACTGGCTATTTTGAGTGTACTGTACTAGATATCATTGATGATATCGTTATACTAAATACTTCTATAGAAACCCACCTACTTGACATTGCTATCACAAAACAGATTCCTAATGTGCGTAATACATCAAGAGAAAAAACACCTTACAAGTATACCCTTACAGGTACAAGTTGCCTTGCAGGAGATGAGATTGCTACTTACTATTTTAATAAAACATTAAAGATAGGAGATAAGGTATTTTTTGAAAATATGATAGGATATACCCTTGTAAAGCAGACAGAGTTTAATGGGATAAAAAAGGCAAAATTTTTACTTATATAAGTAACTTCATATCCCTAAACTTCTTATTTATCAAAATCCTCAGTGTCTTTTTTTTCTTCTCGTCACCACGGTGTCCGTGGTAATGCATACATCAACTACTATTTACCAAAACCTCTCAACTTCCAACAACCCCTCAACACCCTCATAATCTCTAGCACTAGAGTATCTCCAATGTATAGCATCATCTACATATCCTCTCTTTACAGGATTGTGATGAATATAATCAA
>JAYEHY010000011.1:0-25386 GCA_034659695.1 Campylobacterota bacterium
TTGAAGTTACATCCATAACGATTCTAGTAAGATATTTATCAAAGAAGTATAGTATCATGACGTCATCTATAGAGTGGCTATTCATATCATTCTTATAAACTCTAACATATCCTTTGAACTTGAAAAGTCCGATATTTGATACCAATTGTTCAACTTCATTGTCATTAAGATATTTACTTTTTTGAAGTCCATCTATATATATTTGTTGTATATAGTTTTTAATACTACCGATGTTATGAGTATATTGACTCACTACTCAACTTCCCTTACATCAATTTTACCTGTAACAGCAGAGCTAATAAGTGCTGTTCGTTTCTCTTTTAGTAGGTCTATGGCTTTGATTGATTTACTTATTAGGGTATCTATTTTTGAGGTTTTGTCATCTAAGTAATTCGCTATGGCTTGTTGTTCTGTCTTATGTGGTTTAGATAAAATATAATTACCAATCTGCTCTTGTGAGATCATAGGTATAGCAGTATTTGATGTTTGTACTTTTACTATCGATTTTATAATATCAGACATTAAAAAATATTTTAGATATGCTTCTTCTAGCTTTATTTGTTTTAAGACTACTAGTGAAGGGTTAATGGTAGCCTCTTCAATTTCATAATCTATGTAAGCAACTTTACCTACAGTACTTCCTCTTTGAACAAATAAGATATCATTCTTCTTTAGTATAATTTCTGGTGACTCATAGTACTTATGCCAAGTAATGTATTGTGGACTCTTCAATACTACTTGAGCATTGTTATTCATTTCTGAAGCACCTAGTACCAATGCTCCTTCCTCTTTTTCAACTAAGTCTTCCTTTGTATATCCCCTAAAGCCTATTCTTCCTTTTATATTAGCATGAAACTTTACTCTACTAACTTCCCAATGCTCAGGAATCTCCCCTAACCACTCAACTCCACTATCTTTCATAGCAACTGAACTATCTAGCCCTTTTGTAACTGCTGAAGAGATAAGGGCTTGGCGTTTCTCTTTTAGTAGCTCTATTAGTTTTGTTTGTTTTGCTATGAGAGTATCTATCTTGGCTGTGGCTGTGTCTAGGTAGTTGGCTATGGTTTGTTGTTCTTGGAGGGGTGGTAATACTAGTCTGTAAGGAGAAATTTGTTCCGTAGATAGTTGGCTTATAGCAGTATTGGCTACTTGAAAATCCAAAACATCATTGATATAATACATAAAAAACTTACAAGGCTTATTTCTTTTTGGAGATAACACTAATAATCTTATTATTGCATCATACTTATGCTCTCTATAAATAGCATAACCAATATAACCTCTACCACTTACTGTGATCGTATTTTCATGAAAAAATGCTTTCTTTGAATACCCATAAACAGCTTCTTTTTTTGTTGAGTTTGTATATATTGGATATGGAAAGTCACTTGATTTTTCTTCTGAAAAATACTCTTTTTTTACATCACCACCTGCCTTAATATCAAATAACCTAGATACTGTAGCTAGTTGCCAATGCTCAGGAATTTCCCCTAACCACTCAACTTCACTATCCCTATAGCTAGGATACTGCTTATACTTCATGAAGCATCTCCATTATCTCTTTAGTTAATGTATCCAACTCTGCATCAATTACTTCAAGCTCTCTAGGTGGCACATACTCATAGAAGTGTCTGTTAAAAGGTATCTCATATCCTACAATTCCAACTTCACCATCTTTAGCATCGCACTTCTTCTCATCTATCCAAGCTAGTGGTACATGTGGTGTAACCTCTTTAGCAAAGTATTCGTTTATATCTTCAGAGAGAGGGATATTCTCATAGTCTCGTAAGTTAGGATTTGGTTTGGGGTTTCCTTTTTTATCTCTAGTGATTGTAGCTTCATCATCATGTTCACTCAAATGTTTCATGATCAGTTTGAGTACCGCAGCAGATATATCTTCCATACACAAATCAATCAACAAGTTATCAATATCGTAATACTTCTCTCCACCGATGCCAGCAAGAGACTCAAGCAAGTCACTCTGCAACGCATCACTCAGCTTCACAAATGCCTTGTCGTTCTGCAATGCTTCAAGCTTGTCTGCATCGCGTGGGTAGTAACTTAACTGTAGAGGTCTTTCAACGGTGATGCGTCTATAACCAAAGTCTGTAGTCTTGAAGAGCCTAGAGATTTTAGAGGCTTCGTTCTCTCCATAGAGTCTTACTATGTCGCTTATCTGATCTTCATCCAAGAACTTACGCTTAGAGCCAAGAGACTTACGCATAGCGTTACCCATACCCGAAGCATTAATAAGTTGTACTTCACCTTCTCTATGGTCTGGTTTGTTGTTTGACAATATCCAAATATATGTAGCGATACCTGTATTGAAGAACATATCATTTGGCATAGCTACTATTGATTCTAGTAGGTCATTTTCTAGTATGTATCTTCTTATCTCACTCTCACCGCTTCCAGCCCCACCTGTAAAGAGAGGCGAACCATTGAGGATAATACCTATTCTTGAACCACCCTCACTGTCAGACCTCATCTTACTTACAAGGTGCATCAGAAACAGTAGTGAGCCGTCACTAACTCTTGGCAGACCTGCACCAAAGCGACCGTTGAACCCTTGCTCTTTATGTTCTGTAGTGACTACCGACTGTACCTTTTTCCACTCCACACCAAATGGGGGATTAGAAAGCATATAGTCAAACTTATTGTCTTCTAACTGGTCATCGCTTAGAGTGTTGCCATGCTTGATGTTCTCTACTGGTTGCCCCTTTATCATCATGTCTGCTTTACAGATAGCATAAGACTCACCGTTTAACTCTTGACCAAAAGTCACGAGCGTTGCATCAGGGTTTAACTCATAGACATACTCAGTACCACTGGAAAGAAAACCACCTGTACCAGCCGTGGGGTCATAGAGACTTCGCACCACACCACTCTTGGTGAGTACATCATCATCTGTAGAGAAGAGTAGTGAAGTGGTAAGCCTTACGATGTCTCTAGGGGTGAAGTGTTCCCCTGCGGTCTCGTTGGACTGCTCTGCAAATTTACGGATAAGCTCTTCAAAGACCAACCCCATATCATGATTGGAGATAGTATCAGGGTGTAGGTCCACCGTAGCAAACTTCTCTATGATTAAGTAGAGTAGATTGGACTCATTGAGCTTGTCTATCTGTGTGGCAAACTCATACTTTTCAAATATCTCTCTGGCATTAGGACTAAAGTCATTGATGTAACTCTCTAGGTTCTCTCGTATGTTGTTGGGGTCTGACATGAGCTTGGTGAGGGTGTATCGTGATGTGTTGTAGAAGTTATGCCCCGACTTACGAGTAAGAAACTGCTCCATAGGGATACCCAAACTTTTTCTAGCTTCATTCTCTGCTAGTACATCATCTCTAGTGGGTTCTAGTACACACTCTAGTCTCCTAAGAAGTGTAAAAGGTAGTATTATCTTGCCGTAGTCTGATTGCTTGTAGTCGCCTCTAAGCAGGTCTGCTGTTGACCAAATGAGTGCTGATATTGATTGTTGTGTCATGCTTGATATCTTCTCCGAAATATATTAGAATGTATATATTTTAACTTAAAGAAGCCTAAAGTTGGCTACATCTTATAGATATATACTAGGAGCATAAACCTAACTTTTTGAACGCTTAAAACCTTTTAATATATCTTTATACTTTTTATCTAAATTTAGTTTGAGCTTTCCATTTTTTTTCTGTAAACGTTTGTCACCATTTTTGTAAGCCTTTTGTAAAGCCTTTAAAATTTCACTTTGTCTTTTCGGTTTTGTAATGTTGTATTTTTTAAAAAACTTTTTCTCATTTACCCACTCTGCTGTACAAACTTCAACACTCACTTCTTTCTCTACCTCTTCCTCCATTTGTACATCTATGGTCTCTTGCGGTTTTTTCTGTTCGAGTCTGTGAACATAAAGTGTTCGCATTTCATGAAAGGCATCTTTGAGTAAATCAATCTCACTTCTAAGTGTTGAAGCTATCTGTTTATTGCTTTTTTTAAGATCTTTCACGGTACCTTTAAGTACAGATATAGTCTCATCTTTAGCTTTAAGTAATGCCTTATAGTCTTTAGTATCAACTTTAGTCACACTATTTTTGGGTTTTTCATTTAGAGAAGGTTTGCTAGTCAAAGAGGAGGTTGTCACTGTTGTTTCTTCTTGTCTTGGAGTGTCAAGAATGATGTAAAGTTTACCCTCTACATTTTTTGCAGTGAGTATTCCTCTTTTTATTTTTGCATAAACAGCTTGTCTTGAAATACCAAGCTCTTTCGCATACTCTGCTGGTTTTACCAATCTCTCCATAAATACCCTCCCTCTTTGTCATTTGATTGTCAATCATAACATAAGTTTAATGAAGGGTTTACAGTTGACTCTATTTTTCTTCTTGAATCACATCTCTTACACATCGAACGTTTAACCCAGCACCTTCTGGAAAACCATCCCCATTTTCTACCTGATATTGAAAAATCATTGCTATGTAAAAACCATCATCTAAAAACTCATCTGTCCATGTGGTAACCCATTCTGACTGGTATACAGGGTTGAAACCTTCAATGATTGTATTGTCACTATCGGCTTCGGCTTCTACTCTAATAGCAATTACTTCACTGCTGGGTGTCTCTGAATTCATACTTGAGTGTGGAAGACGCCAATCAGTATATTCACCTAAAGTTAAATTATCACAATAGTTATAAGCTTGACTCCAAGTAACGTTATTCTCTTCTCCTCGGACATGAGCTGTATCTTCCCACATTAGCTCTCCTACTGTGACCGTGCCATTTGCATCGTTAGTATCATTTGTTTCAGGGTGTATGATAATTGTATTAGATGTAATATTTTCACTATACATGGTTTCACTTTCATGAATAGTCCAGCTTAGGGGTTCATCTTGTGTTAAATTTTCTATATTCTCTTCTATATATGCATGAGTTTCATCTACATAAACGTATCCATTAGTTGCAGAAATTCTACCATTTTGCTGTATGAGCGTAACAGCACTATCTGTGAATGTAGTACCATGTAACTCTACACCTACAGTAACATGATCTGGGTCATCATCGGTATCTGTTCCATTGACTACTTTTATCCATGCAGTTGGATGTGCAGGAGGGTTGTCATCACTTACACAACGTATATTATAGTTACGTTCTGAAAGCTGATATGTTCCACCTCCATTATCAAAATCTACAACCCAGTATTGACTACTATTTGTTTCACCATGTGTTGAGCTATAATAATAGTAATCACTAGCATTTTCAAAAGCATCTGTAATATTTATAGGTTCTTTTGCATAGTCTGTAATACTTAATAACTCATTCATATTTGGAACTCTCCAATTCTCCTCATCTCCTATAACTAATTCATTACAATACTCAACAGCATTAATAAATGTTGCTACTCTTGTGGATGCATTATTGTCTTCCCATTTTAGATTTGTACTTATATCTTTTACTATACCATTATCTCTAATGAATATATTTTCACGCAGAACACCTCTTACACATTTTGCATTAAACTGTGAACGTTTTCCAGAGTAGTGAAGTTCTCCACTAGCTAAACTTATAACCCATCCAAAACCATCATCAGTTACAAGCGTATCTTTTGACCAGTAATTATATGCTCCTACATGGTTAAAGATACCATCAACAGATACATTACTTTCTCCATAATCTACTAAGGTTAATAACTCTTCATTATTTGCTAATCGCCAATCATCATAACCAACCAATACTAAGTTAGCACAATAATTCTTGGCTTTTGTCCAGTTTGAGTCACCATCAAAAGAACGATACACTTCTTCTGTAATCACAGCATTGTCTTGCCACTGTAAACCAGTAATGTTATCTCTTACAATATCTTGATTTACAGGGTTAGAATTAACATTATCTGTATAGGCATACGAACGACTTTGCCCTTTACTATAGTTTGCATCATCACCCATAACAAAACTTTCTGTAACCCCTGTCTTTAAAATATTTTTGGGTGCTTCTATTATCGCTTCAATATTTATACTATTTGTAGATACATCTTGGCATACATTTAATTCATTAAATGAGATATTTATTTCTAGTGTCTTATTGATGTCAAAATCATTACCATCAGTTGTTAATGTAATATTTGCTTCTGTAGAAGTTACATACACTACACTACTTACTGTTATATCTTGATCCCATGTATTAAAGTTTGATACCTCTAAAGTAGTATCATTAAATTCCAAATAGTTTGAGAGAGTCAAAAGTAAAGTTTTACTATCTACATTTAACTCTGTAAGTTCATCTGTACTCGTTAATGTTGCTTGTATAGCATATTGACCATCAGCTATAAAATCTATAATACCTGTAGCATTATTCTCATAACCTGTGGCTTCAACTTCTATACTTCCTCCACCCATAGTTGGAATATGCAGTGCTACATTTGATGAAGTTGAAGCATGCAATGCTAATGCTCCTTCAGAAAAAGTATAATCAGTAGGATTTAAAATTACCGCTTCATCTTGACCATAACAACTTCTTAATGCTACCTTTGTTACTTTAGATCTCCAATCTGCATTTTCATTAAATGAAAAAATTAAATTAGGATTTTCCAAACTTAAATCTGTAGCATTGATGTATGGAGGGTTTGATTCTACACTTAAATCATAGACGATACTATCCATACCATCATCACCATAAGCTGATATCTTAATATTTTGATGTACGGTTGTTTGTGTTGGTACTCCACTTAACTCACCTGTAGTCACATTAAACTCAGCCCAAACTGGTCTATTTTCAATACTAAAAGGTTTTGTAGCAGGAGCAAATTGTGTGTAGTCTGTACTTAGTTGTGGTGTGTAGCTATACACTTCATGTACATTTGCATTAAAATTAGGTGAACCAACAATAAGTGGGATTTTAGTACTTTCACTTGCTTTTGTTCTTGTACTAAAAGTATCGCTTTTACTCCCTATAGTAATCACTGTATTTAAGGTAGTATTATCTTCATTAGAAGAGAGATGTCTTACTTCAACTACATCTCCATTCTTAACCTCCGCTACATCAACTACATCATTAACGGTAAAGTAGCTATGGGATGCTTGTCCCGCATAGCCACTACTACTAATGGTGACATTTACCTCATTTTCCAAACCACTTACTACGATAGATGAACTAAACCAGTCATTATGGTTCACACCTATCTCATCTGCAAAGGTAAAGTCATCCACAGCAAGCGGATCTTCTTCAACATTAACTTCTCTTGTAATGGTATCTGCACGGTTTCCACTAGAGTCTATAGCATCGTATGTCACAATGTATCTACCTATACGAGAACTGTTTACCTCATCTCCCCCTACAATAGCATCACAACTTGTATCAAAATTATCTTGACATACTGCACCCTCTTCAACATATTTATCGCCTAGCAATAAGAATACAGGAGTATCACCATTTAGCAGTAAAACTGGTTTCTCTTTGTCTATTTCTTCATTTTGATTTGCAACTATAGCAGGCAAAACTCCCATCATATACAAATCAAGTATATCTGTTGCCGTATGGCCCGCTGTACATAACAGTGTCATCAAGACAAAGCCTTTTTTCACTATTTTACGATTAAATAACCTCATGCCATTCTCCTCTTAATAAATAATTTACATGGAGTATAGCTAAAAGGTATGACATTTTTGTGCCAAATATGAGGTAATGGTAAATCTAACTATTTTTGTGTTCCATCAAGTACAGGAACAAAGAGGCATTGCTCTATGCTTTCAGAAGTGATACGTCCATTTTTTTTGTAAAATCGTGTAATGATATGATAATCTTTACTCTGTTCTATAGGTGCAACGAGTATACCACCTTCAGCAAGTTGTTCAAAAAGAACATCGGGGATTTTCTTCGCAGTAGCAGATAAGAGTATACGTTCAAAGGGTGCATACTGTTTCCAACCTCTTTGTCCATCGTCAAAACGTGTAAAGATATTACTTATCTCTAGGTTAGAGAATTTACTTTTTGCCTCTTTTAGCAACGCGTCTATACGCTCTATGGTAAAGACTCTGCGGCATATTTTACTAAGTATTGCTGCTTGATATCCACTTCCACACCCTACTTCGAGTACGGAATCTACACCCTTTAATTCAAGGTGTTGTGTCATCTTTGCTACAGTTAAGGGAGAAGATATCCATTGGCTAGCTGCTAGAGGAAGTGCATCTAGTTTATAAGAGAGATGTTTAAACTCATTGGGTACAAACTCTTCTCTATCAATATTGACAAAAGCCTCTTTTACATGCTTATCTAATTTAAAATGTTCTTCTATTTCATGTACAAGATGTCGCCTTTGGCTCGCTTTTATCATATATCCTCTTTCTAATGTTATAAAATATTAAAATATTTTATCTAAAATATGATTAAGAGTATTTAATCTAATACAATATAGCGACGCATCTTCTTTATTTCCCTAAAATCAACAACACCCTCTAGTACCTCTTTTTTATCATCCATCACGACATCACCATTTGGAGAGATTATAGATGAAGAGCTTGCCATATCACTGTCTGAACTATTTGCAAGAAGTACATAGCACTGGTTCATCACAGCAAGTGCTTGAGAGAGTATCTCTAAATGTTTCTTTCGTGGCAGTCCCCATCTTGCAGGAACAAGTACAATATCTACACCTTCTATCTGTTTCCAAAGGGCTTTAAATCTTAATTCAAAGCAGATAACAATAGCATAACTTACCCCTTCTATAGTAAAAGGTTTTATTTTCTTCTCTTTCCCCGCAGAAAGATATATGTCTTCATCACCTAACTTGAATAGTTTTGCTTTATCTTGTCTATGCACAACTTTATGTTTATGTATGACAACTGCTTGATTGACAAACTTGTCTCCATCTTTAAGTATAACTGTTAAGACTACGATTTGATTCTCAACTAAATTTTTAAGAATTTTCAGTGCTTTGGCAGAGAACTTTGCTGCTGTACTTAAATGTTCATAATCATAAGCTGTCAAATAGACTTCTGGAATAACCACAATCTTTTTATCTTGATTATCATGTAGAAAATCCAACAACTTATTGAGGTTTTCCTGATAGCGTTTTTTACTTGGAAACTGCAAAACAGCTACATCCATCTTATTTGGTATTTTTATCATAGGTATCCTTTATCTATAACTGTTAAAAGTCATCCAAATCTATACTGCCCTTAGAGTAATTTGTTACATTCCCTTCAAAGAAGTTTGTTTTTTGATCATTGAACTGTGAAAAATTATCTACCCACTTAATAGGATGCTCTACATTATAAATCTTTTCAAGTCCTACTGCATGAAGTCTCTTGTCTGCTAGGTACTGAATATACTGTTCTATAATCTCTTCTGTCAAACCAAGTATCTGACCTTGCGTAATGTATGCACCCCATTCTGACTCTAACTTTACCGCTGATCTAAACATTTCATACACATCATCAATAAGCTCTTTAGTAAAAAGCTCCGGTCTCTCTTTTTTTGTTGCATTAATCATATTTTGAAAGAGTAATAAGTGTGTCACTTCATCTCTTTGAATAAAACGTATCATCTGTGCAGATCCAAGCATTTTATCTGAACGTGCTAAAGTGTAAAGGTATGCAAATCCACTGTAGAAGTAGATACCTTCTAAGATCTGATTGGCAAACATTGCTTTAACTATATTGGTATCTGAAGGATTTTCTGAAAGCTCATCATAAATTTTTGCAATAGCATCATTTTTAGACTTTAGCTTCATATCTTTTCGCCATAATTCATAAATCTCATCTGTATTTGTAGAAATACTGTCAACCATTACTGCATAACTTTGTGAGTGTAATGCCTCTTCAAATGCCTGTCTTACCAAAATAAGATTTACCTCAGGAGCAGTAATAAATGGATTTAAATTATCTATAATATTATTTGTTTGAAGTGAATCCATAAAGATAAGTTGTGCCAACACTTTATCGTAAGCAGATTTCTCAGCATCTGTTAAATGTTTATAATCACTAATGTCCTTAGTCATATCTACCTCTTTAGGAAACCATGTATTGTTTAACATCATCTCCCAAAGGTTATACGCCCATTGATACTTTATATCGTTAAGTTCAAATATACCTGTAGGGTCACCCCCAAATATTTTACGTTCTGATGTTTTTTCTTTTGATTGTGGATTATATATTTTTTTACGTTTCATTTGTAACCTTGATCGATATTTCTTATTTAATTTAAAAAGCATTATACTCTTTTAGACTGTTTTTTAGATAGACTAAACCTATGAAAAATATAGAAAAAAACCGAATTGAACAACTCTTAGAAATCATTTCAGATGCTCCTGCTTTACGTATTGCTCACTTTACAGAAGGTGGAGAACCCTTCATAGAAGCATTAAATGATTTTTGTCATGAAAAAACATATGAATACCAATTAAATTGTACGACTCCCTCTTTTTATGAGGAGATGAAAACAAAATTTGAATTAACTCCTCATCTGAAAGCTGTCAATTTTTCACTAGATCGACCTCGCTATATGACACAAGCTAAACTCTATGAATACCTTTTTGTAACAACTCGCATCAAAGAAGAGACAAGAAGTGATTTTCTAAAAAAAGTACATGGTATTATTAAAAATGCCGGAATTATTATTGTTTTTCTACCTAAAGGAAGTCTTGAAGAGCGTTACCACTGGGTGAGCCTACTAGAAGAACACTACTTTGTAGCAAGTAATACCATAGATGACTTATTTGAACACTATGATGTGCTTATTTCTAAAAAAATGCATGGTTGGGGTGGATAGAAAGTCTCTCTACGCGTAGCTTTTCAAATTAAATAATTTTAAATATTTTAATACTTGAGAGAAGGAGATATGAGCGAAAAGCTACTAGAAGAATGGTTAGATTCTTCCTAATAGAACTATAGCTTTAATTTGTGTATAGATTGTGAAATTTATCTTATTTGCTAAAGATAAGAACAACAGTAATCAGTAATTATTTTTACATTCACTTGAAATTTACTGTTTGCTGGAACATCAAAAGAGTCTCCACCTTTCACTGCTATCCATTCATTGCTACCTGGAAGTTTAACATCTAACTCTCCAGAGGTAATCTCCATAAGCTCAGCTGCTGCTGTACCAAACTCATACTCACCTGGCAACATAAAACCTAAAGTCTTTTTACTACCATCTGCAAAATTCACTGTACGACTCGTCACCGCACCATCAAAATAACTATTCCCCGCTAACTCTACATTGACATTTTCAAATTGTTTCATTTTCTACCTTTTTAATTTATTGACACCCAACACACTCTTGACTTCTATCTTCCACATCTCCAGAACTCTCTGGTGACTGAGATCTTAAATAGTAAGTAGACTTCAATCCAAACTTCCATGCATTCATATAAATCTCATTGAGGTACTTACCACTTGCTTTGTCAAGGGTGATAAAGATATTTAAAGACTGCCCTTGGTCTATCCACTTTTGGCGAATAGCTCCTGCTTTAATTAGTACATTTTGATCTAAATCATAACTAGGTGTATAGTATTGCCATGTATCAGCAGATAAGTTTGGAGCAACAACAGGAATGAGCCCAGAGAGGTTCTCTTCAAACCACTTTCTTTTATATACAGGCTCTATTGCTTGTGTTGTTCCTGTCAATATAGAGATAGAAGAGGTAGGAGCAATAGCCATGAGATACCCATTTCTCATACCATCTGATTTAACCTTTTCTCTCAATGCCAACCAGTCATGCGTATAACCAAAAAGTCCCCCTCTGTCAACAAGCTTACAAGCATTTGCATTGGCTTTGTCAATAGGGAATATACCCTTAGACCAATCAGAACCTTCAAAGGTAGGATATTTTCCTTTTTCCAGTGCTAAATCACTTGATGATCGTATTGCATAGTAAGAAAGAGACTCCATCACTTCATCTACTTTCGTAAAGTGTTCATCACTTCCCCATGATATTTGGCTCTCAGCTAACATTTGTGCTTCACCCATTACACCTAAACCTATGGCTCTTGATTTCTCATTGGTTTTTTTAACTTTTGCTAAAGGGTAAAAATTTAGTTCTATCACATTATCAAGCATTCTTATCGCTATAGGAACAACTCTTGCTAAGTCTTCTCTTGTGTTTATTTTAGAGAGGTTTACAGACGCTAAGTTACATACTGCTGTATCACCATCTGTTTTTTCTTTATCGACTATCCAAATTTGTTTTCCATTTAAACTGTCTAGTGCTGTCACTTTTTTTGCAGGTTTTATTGTACCACTATCAACAGTAATCATCTCATTTTCATCATAAGCCTCTGATGTACCATCACTAAAAACAAATTGTATTTTATAACTATTTGGACTAGTATTTTGAAAAATCTCTGTACATAAGTTTGAACTTCTAATAATACCTGAGTGCTTATTTGGATTTGTTCTATTGGCTGTATCCTTGAAGGTAAGGAAAGGGTTTCCTGTTTCAAAATATGATCTTAAAATCTCTTTCCATAAGCCCTTTGCTGAAATAAGCTCTCTTGTTATATTACTCTCTGATTGTTCTAACTCTACATAGCGTTTTTCAAATGCTTCACCATATAAAGAAGTTAATTCTGTCACTTCAAAAGGATCAAAGAGTGTCCACATTGCATCATCTTGAACTCTTTGCATAAAAAGGTCATTGAGCCAAAGTGAGGGGAAAAGGTCATGAGCTCTTCTACGCTCTTCCCCAGAGTTTTTCTTCAAATCAAGAAAATCACGAATATCTATATGCCAAGGCTCAACATATACAGCAATAGCCCCTTTACGCGTACCCAGCTGATCTACAGCAATGGCTACATCATTGGCTATCTTAAGAAAAGGAACTATCCCTCCTGCTGCATGTTTATGTCCATCAATATATGACCCCATACCTCTTACTAAAGACCAATCCCAACCGATACCACCACCAAACTTAGAAAGCAGTGCCATCTCTTTATAACCATCAAAAATACCTTCTATATTATCAGGAGTAGAACCGATGTAACAAGAGCTAAGTTGGTGTCTTGGTGTTCTTGCATTAGAGAGTGTCGGTGTGGCTGCCATTACTTCAAATTTACTCAATATATCATAAAACTTTTTTGCCCATGTTTGACAATCAAACTCGTTTTGAGCTAAGAACATTGCCACACCCATAAAAAGTTGTTGCGGTAGTTCTATAGGGACACCATTGCTATCTTTTAGCAAATATCTATCGTATAGTGTTCGAATACCAAGGTAAGAAAATTGCAGGTCACGTTCTGGTTTAATGTAGTCATTTAACTCATCAAGGTTATATTTCTCTTTTAAGCCAAGTACCACACGCCCCTCTTTCTCTGCACGTTTAAGGTGGTCACGAAGATGGTTATAGCCTGTAAATCCTGTTACTTTATGATAAATATCATACAAAAAAAGTCTTGATGCAACAAATGTCCAATTAGGTCTATCAATATCTATTTTATCAACAGCAGTTTTTATAAGTGTTGTCTGTATCTCTTCAGAGCTAATCATATCACGAAACTGAAGTTTTGCATCAACTTCTAGTTCACTTTGACTCACATCAGACAAGCCTTCAACAGCCGCAGAAGTATATTTTTGGATTTTTGCTACATCTAAAGTTTCAACTCGTCCACTTCTCTTTACCACTCTAATCATCAAATATACTCCCTAGTTCTTAAAGATTTTACCCCATAAATATTTAGGTAAAATGAAATCCGATTTTACTCAAATTATCCTTGATTTTTTGTTAAAACTAGAATACTATTCTTATGAATTACCCCTTAGCATTTTTTGCTTGGTGTAGCATTTTATCTGTACTTAAACTTAGTAGCATAGAGACAAGTACATACGCTAAAAAGAAATAAAGCCCTACCTCAACCTCAGCTTGACTCACCTCTGCGTTATTACTAGTAAGATAGACTAAAAATGTAGCCACAACAAAAACATCTACCATAGACCATTTTCCAATAAACTTAAAAAGCTTTACTACTTTATGAGCAAAATCATGCTTCATAAAGAGTGAAACAAAAATAAAACTAACCGTTTTAACCATAGGTATAAAGAGAGAAAAAAGTACAATAACCGTAGCTACAACAACATCTCCATTTTCAAAAAGTTTAACTATAGATCCTAGAAGACTTTTAGACTCAAAAGATAAAACCACATCACCTAAGTACTCTATCTCTGTGTGAATTGTCACCATCATCATAGGAGTAATAAGCCCAAAAAACAGGCTTATTAATACACCTATGGAGGTAAAAAAAGTAAATGCTCTTAAGGAGAGTAGTAAGTAACTACATAACATAAGTAGCAACAATACCATGAAGTAAATCGTGTACTCTTGACTCTTTTTCATCTGTACGTCTTGTAAACTCCTTAGCTTTTCAAGTTTAAGTTTTTTATCATTCTCATAAAACCCCAAAGAGAATGTCTCTGCTAAGGCTTTAACCTGAAAGGTTGCAAGTTTTTCAGGAGTCATCTCTGCTACTATATGTGTAGTAGTCTCCTCATAAACTTTTGCCTGAGCATAGGCTTTTATTCCAAAAAGTATCATAAACAGTAGTACAACAACAAGTAAGGAGTAAAGAATCATCTCTTTTATTTTCACAATTATTGTACCTCAAAATAAATTAACAGCGTTTGTTGAAAAAAATTATCATTATTATCACTCACCACAATATAACGTCCTTTACCTACTCTTGCTAAACCTTCAAAATTATCGATATCCCAACCTTTATGACTACTCATTTTAGCCAAAACTTTTGTTTTACACATTTTCTTATTTCCTAAATAAACTTTTTTTAGGGTTATCACAAAAGGGTTCATTAAGCCTGTATAAGAGCGTTCAAGAATTAAAAGGTTACCATCATCCATTACCTCTATGGCAGTTACTGCACTCTTTGCTTCAGGCTCTGCTTTAAAACTCCACTCTTTTCCATTGAGTGCATAAATAGTTTGTCTTTTTTTATGTTCACTCTTAAGTGGCCATTCGCTTGCAGTTAAGATTCCATATTGTGCATGCCAAGCAAGTGCTTCGAGTGATTTATTTTTACTACGATAGTTTTTTGTACCTCTAAGCTTTTTTGGTAAGGTGTAGCTTTTTATCATACGTCCATATTTTTTAGAATTCTTATGAAACCATGCTATTTTTGCTCTCTCCTCAAAGGAGATAAGTAGTCTCCCTCTATCATCAAGTGTCATCCCCTCACTATCACGTCTCCATGCTTTAAAAGCATCTCCATTTCTCTTTCTAAGATTTACAGCACTAAGTGCAGTTAAACTCTCTATCTTTTCTGTAAACTTTGCATTAAAAGTAAAAAGTTTACCCTCATCACTTAGCAAATAAAGAAAATTTGATTTTTTATCATATGCAATATCTGAAATTTCTGAAAATTTTATATTGTTTATAGAAGTAAACTGCAACGCTTTTTGATCAAGTATTTTAAGCCCCATAAAAGTACTATTTTTTGATAAAGGTATAATATTGACAGAAGAGAATTTTGCATGAAGCATCATAAAGAAGAGCAAAAAGAGGAGAACTATTCGCATCTATTTCTCTGACTTCTCTTCTTCTGGGTCAGGAAAGAAGTAAACCATAACAAGTATCCATACAACAGCCAGGTCAATAGCAACATCAGCATAGTTAAATACCGCAAAGTTAAATCCACAATGCCATGCGATATAGTCAACAACGCCTTCATGAATAAAACGGTCATACACATTACCTAATGCTCCACCAATAAGCAAACCTATAGGAAAAGCATATCGTTTTAAGTACCCTTCTGAAAAAACATAATAAAGAATACCTAAAATTAAAATACTCTGTATCCATTTCAAATATGGACCAACAAAAGCAAACATAGAGAAAGCCACACCTTTGTTGTAATGTAACTCTAGATCTATACAGCTACCTGCACGGTAATAACCTTCCACAAAAAGTACTTTAATATTTTGGTCAATAATAAATGTACCTAATGCTACAAATATAAAAACAGACATTGCACGCATTAAACCAATGCTCCTTTAAAGAAGTCTACACACTCTTCCATCATCTCTTTAAGCACTTCTTCATCTTTACCTTCAAGCAGCAAGCGTATTTTATTTTCTGTACCAGAGTATCTAAATAGATGACGCATACCTAGCTTTTCTACTTTTGCCTTAAGTGCATCTAAACCTTTAATACTCTCAAATGCTCTTTTCTCTTCAACTAAAAGATTAACTAACATTTGAGGATAAGATTTATAAGGGTTAAATGCTTCACTTGCCTCTTGATTTGTTCCAACCAAATAAGCCAATGCTTGCAGTGCACTAGAAATTCCATCACCTGTTTTTGCATAATCTGAAAAGATAATATGACCACTCTGCTCTCCCCCAAAGTTTATACCATGAGACTGCATCATCTCTACCACATTTTTATCTCCTACATTCGCACGATGAAGCGTAAGGTTTTCTGAACTTAAGTATTCATCTAAGCCTTGATTACTCATCACTGTAGCAACCATGCCTTCACCACTCAACTCGCCTTGATTACGAAGGTGCACTGCAAGAACTCCCATAAGCTTATCTCCATCTACTACCTCACCTTTTTCATCAACCATAACCAATCTGTCGGCATCACCATCTAAAGCAATTCCTACATCTGCTCGTGATTCTAAAACTACTTTGGCTAAGTTTTCAGGATGCATAGCTCCACACCCCTCATTAATATTAAATCCATCTGGTTTATCACCAATGATTACCACATCTGCACCTAACTCTTGTAAAATAGTAGGACCAACAATGTACCCCGCACCATTTGCACAGTCTACTACCACACGTTTTCCTGTTAGAGAGAGTGCTTTAGGAAAAGAGTTTTTAATATGTACAATATAACGACCTATTACATCATCAATTCTTTTAGATTTACCTATCTCCTTATGTGTTACCTGTGCTGAATCAAGTAGTGCTACATCTTCATAAATTTTTTCTATTTTTTCTTCTTTATCTCTATTTAATTTATTACCAAAACTATCAAAAAACTTAATTCCATTGTCATAATAAGGGTTATGACTAGCACTTATCATGATTCCTGCATCACAACGCATACTCTCTGTTAAAAATGCTATAGCTGGCGTAGGCATAGGACCTATCTGTATCACATCAAAACCTACAGCAGTAAGTCCTGATACAATAGCATTTTCAATCATATATCCACTTCTACGTGTATCTTTTCCCACTAAAATTCGCTTAGTTTTTGCAAACTGTTTAAAATATATTCCTGTAGCCATTGCTAATCGCATAGCATTCATAGCACTTACTTTTCTTCCTGCTTTTCCACGTACGCCATCTGTTCCAAAGAGTGTCAAAATGATTTCCTTCTAAATAATTACTTACCTTAATTTTAACGGAACTTTAATTAAATCTACCTCCTTAGTATCCCTTTAATGAATTTTTAATACTTTTTTAGCTATTATTCGCGAACTAATTTCACTTTTATAACTATAGTGATAAACAATACACCTAAACAAAAGGACTATCCAATGGCAAATAACAAGTCAGCTAAAAAACGTATTTTACAAACTGCTGTAAGAACTGAAAGAAACAGATACTACAGAACAAGAATTAAAAATATTGTTAAATCAGTACATGAAGCAGTTGAGGCAGCAGATAAAACAGCAGCAACAGCAGCATTTGCAGTAGCAAATAAAAGTATCCATTCACTAGTAAGCAAAGGTTTCATTAAAAAAACAACTGCTGCAAGAAAAGTAAGCCGTCTTCACAAAATGGTAAATAATATAGAAGCTGCATAGTCAGTCTCCTTTTATAGAGAAAGCGATAAAGCTTACTCTATAATATAAATTATCCTAATAATCCAACACAAAGAACGCCTATGTTCAAAGAAAAACTCAAACCCTTTATTGATAGATATAATGAAATAAACACGCTTTTAAGCTCTCCAGATATTGCATCAGATATTTCTCGCATGACTGAACTCAGTAAAGAGCAGTCAGGACTTAATGAATTAGTTGAAAAAGCCAATATCTACATAGAGACTGCCGATGCTATAGAAGAGAACAGAGAACTTTTAGGTGATGCCGAACTTGGTGACTTAGCAAAAGAAGAACTGTCAGAACTAGAACCTATGCTTCCTAAGCTTGAGAGTGAAATAAAAATTCTTATGCTTCCAACAGATAAAAATGATGATAAAAATATTCTACTTGAACTTAGAGCAGGAGCAGGTGGAGATGAAGCTGCACTTTTTGTTGCTGATGTTTTTCGTATGTACTCTCGTTATGCAGAACAAGCAAATTGGAAAATGGAAATTATCAGTAGTAATGATGGAACCGCAGGTGGATATAAAGAGCTTATTGCTCAAATATCTGGTGAAAATGTTTATGCCCTACTCAAATATGAAGCAGGTATACACAGAGTTCAACGTGTACCTGATACAGAAACACAGGGGCGTGTACATACCTCCGCTATCACCGTAGCTATTATTCCGGAGGTAGATGATGTAGAGGTAGACCTTAAACCAAACGATATAAAAATGGATGTATATCGTTCAAGTGGATGTGGTGGTCAATCAGTAAATACTACCGATTCTGCTGTACGTTTAACGCATGTTCCAACAGGAATCGTTGCTGCTATTCAAGATGAGAAGTCTCAACATAAAAATAAAGCAAAAGCAATGAAGGTACTTAAAGCAAGGGTCTATGAAGCAGAACTACAAAAACAACTCGATGAAACTTCGAGCCAAAGAAAGCTACAAGTAGGTACGGGTTCACGTTCTGAAAAGATACGTACCTATAACTACCCTCAAAATAGACTAACAGACCACCGTATTGGACTAACACTCTATGCATTAGATGACATTATGAACAATGGAAATCTTAAGCTTGTATTTGAGCCACTTATGGCTCATGCAAGAACAGAAGCCATTAAAGAGGCTGGACTCTAAGTCCCCCTCTTATTATACTTCTCCATATATAACTTGTGAATCTTTGGTTATACTACCTGACTTAATAACTTTTGCAAATACCCCTCTGTCATCTTTTAGTACTTTTGGTAACTGACTATCTACTTTGGCTAAACTCTTACACAATGTACAGTGCTGAGTTATTTCCAATATAACTTCACCTATCTGTATTTTAGATTTCGATGGGAAGTTGTATGGATTAAAATCAACCACTATATTTTCTCCAAGCTCTCCATACGCTATCTCAATATTATGTTTATTCGCTAATTTATAACTATCTATAGATGATATAAGTACTGATCTCTCTCTATCTTTAGCATAAAATTTATCATTTAGTACACCATTTCTATCTAATTCTAACTTGACCTGCTCTACTCTTTCACTTTTTCCTGAATGTGATTCAAACAATTTTAAAACTTTACCTATTTTTTGCATCTAGTTGTCCTCATAAAACCAATAATCAACAACCCTTACAACGGTATTATCTTTTCGTTTTTTAAAATGTTCTGCAATATCAAACTCTTTTTCACCATAATTCTCTTTATATTCCTTAATAAATCCTGCATAAACACCTTCATTCATAGCAGATATTTTAAATGTTGCTACAGTAAAAGCTTTAATACCTCTAGAGATACTTTCTCTCTTTTGCAAGGTTAAGGTAATTCCTCCATAACGCTCATCCTTATCTAAAGTAAGGTTCATCTCTATATTTGCTCTTAATGTAGCAAAAAGGTTCATAAATTGTTCTATAGGCATAGTTAGGCTATGTATATTCAAAGCAGACTCTTCAGAGTAGCCCCAGCCACCGGATACATCTAATTCTACATCAAAAAGGTTTTTAACTACCTCTTTAATATTATCTACCTTCTCTAGCTCTTTAAATTTTATACTACACATTTTAAACTCCATGTACACTAATTTTCTTTATATGATTTATCGTAACTATGAAGTACTATTTTACAAATATTAATATCAATTATATTTACTCACAAATACCATTGATATTATTACTAATATTTAAGAGAAGAGAGAAAATAATCTCCTCTCTTATGGACTATAAAAATTCGTTCGGTGTTAATACACAGTTTTTATATCCATCTTCTTTTTTATCACATTTATATGTGGCATCAAAAACAAATGTTCTCTCTGCTAACTCATCTTCAAGCGATGCTCTAGCAGCAGTTGACATCATACCTTTTCTACAATAAAATACAATGAGTCCATCTTTTGGAAGTTTAGAAAGATCCATCTTTTCTGTATCCATATCAAAAGGAATATTTACTGAACCCTCTATATGTTGAGCATTGTATCTCTCTACTTTTCTTAAATCAACTAAAGTTAAATTCTTAGGAAGTGGCTTTTTACTATTTATAAGTTCAGCAAACCAATTTTGGTCAATCTGTCCCTCTTCTATAGCCTCTTCCTTATCATCACCAAGTACATAGATCTCTGCACCAGCAATCGTTACTTTATCAAATACTGGTTTATATGCCTCATTCGCAAAAAGTAAACCTGCAAATAAAAGTGTTCCTATAATGATTTTCTTCATCGGTTTTCCTTATTTGATTTTTACTTTTTTAGTTTCAGTTTTACCTTTTCTATCTACCCACGTTACAGATAACTCATCACCTTGCTTAAACTCATCACCCTTGAATTGAAATTGAAAAATAGGGTTTTTAGATAAAAACTGGCTTGTAGAAATATCAATAACTACCTTGTCATTTACCGTACCAGAAAGATGAGTAATAAAGTTTGCATTCTCTCTATCACCTGTCTTTTTCTCTGCTTGATTGTATGTTGACATCTCATGTTTTGCCATCATTTTTACTTTAACTACATCTTTTTTTAGTTTAGCTTTTACTTTCATTAAAATTCCTTTTAAAACTATTTAATTATATATTTAGTTATTGTGAAGATTACCCTTCACAACCACCAGCAGCTACTTCAAGAGATTGTTTTGCTACATATAGCTTACCATCAAGCCCCTCTACTACTACAGTTACTGTACCAGATTGACCCATCTTTATTTTAATAGAATATTGTGTTATGTCATACTTACCAACATCATACACTACTACTGCACTTTCAGGATTTGCATCTTGAAATACTGCTACAGTTTTAGCAGGAATTTTAGTACTAAACTTTACAGGTACTGCACCACCATTTGATGCAACTTTTGGTAATTTAAGCTTTACATCTTTCTCTATCATCTCTGTAGAACCAAAAAGCTCTTTTATTGCATCATCAACTTTTTTAGCTTCCCATACTTTTGGCTTTAACTTTCTATAATCTTCTGCACTTAAACCTGAAGGTACTACCACTGATAGTGCAACAGCACTACCAAAATATCCTAAGAATTTTCTTCTATTCATTATTTTTCCTTTTCTTTAATCTTTAAGTATATAGTCAACAACTTGTTTAAACTCATCTTCTGTTAATGATGAACCACCAAGTGCCGGCATACCTTTGTTTGTACCTTCAATTCCATTAGCATAAACTTTATCTATACCTTTTTCCATGAAAGGTGCCCAACCATCTTTATCTTTTGCTCCTGGAGCAATAGCACCATGACACATAGTACAGCTAGCTTCATACGCTTTCTTAGCATCAAAGCTTACACTGTGCGCACCTTCAGATTTTTTTTCTGGCAAATCTCTTACTACAGACATAGGAGGATGAAAGTCACTAATTCCTACACCTTGTACTCTAGCAATTTTTGCACTTGGTTCTTGACAATCTTTCATACATCTCTTAGATGCATCTTTAAGTTTAATAGCACCATAATTTTTAGGTTCAGCATAGAATACTCTTACATCTTCAAGTGCATTTGGTCCATCAATATTAGGAACAAAACCATCTACATTTGGCATTTTTATCTTTAAGAATTTCTCTCTATTAAGAACATACTCATCATCTACCTCTTCGCCATCTATCTCCATCTCATTAATGTTTAACATGTAAGCTGTCAAAGCATACACTTCATCATCAGTTAATGTTTTTGACTTTGTATGAGGCATGGCATCTCTAATGTACCACCACATAGTAGAAGCATGTGGCCAATATGAACCAAATACTCTTACTGGTCCTTCCGCTTCAGGATCTTTCCAGCGATTATTTGTAAGTGTCTCTTTCAAGTCTGGACCACTACCTTTAGATAAGGCAGGGTAACCACCACCACCAGAACCAAAGTCACCATGACACATGACACACTGTGCTTCATAAAGCTCTTCACCCTCTTCTACTGAACCACTACCCTCTGGTAATCCTGTACCATCAGGCATAACATCTTTATCCCAAGCTTTAATCTCGTTTTTAGTTGCTAATCTACCATGATTTAACTTTTGTCCATATGCATTGGGGTTTACTCTATAGATGTGTGTTTTTTCACCGACGATAGGGTATTGAACACCACCACTAATATCTGCTTTTTTCACAATCTGCGAAGATGCAAAACTTGAAGTAGTAAATGCTGTTGCTACTAAAGCCACAGACAATAATAATTTATGATCTAATTTGAACATGATTCACCTCCCCATTTTCTGTAACTTCCCACGTCTCTACGGCATTTCTATGGTAAACAGACTCAACACCCATTACCGAAACTTCTTGATCTACAGTAGGTTGAATAAACCCTGCATCATCCATTGCTCTTGATGTAAGTAACAATTTTTGACCTTTTTTATACTTATGCATGTAACTCCATCTTGTCCAACACTTAGGAAGTACTAAACCTTTAGTACTAGCTTCAACATAATTTTTACCACCATCAAGTGATAAGTCAACAGTAGTAATAGTTCCCATACCTGACCATGCTAAACCTTGTATCTCTATCATGTCACCATCTTTAAGGTCAGAGACATCCCATGGCTTCTCTGGAGATGGGTGTGTTACTGTAGAGTTTACTTCATTTGCATAGAAGTGCTGTACTGCTTTACCATCTGGCTTAAGTGCTGTATATTTAGATGTCTCCTCTTTTGCATACCAAGGTTCAGCTGCAAAATCCAATCTTTTTAACCATTTAACACAAAGATTACCTTCCCATCCTGGAAGAAGTAGCCTTGCTGGGTAACCTTGTTCTGGTCTTAATGCTTCACCATTTTGACCCCAAACTATCATCGCATCATCAAGTATCTTATCTATAGGTACAGATCTTCCCATCTCTGAGTTATCACTACCTTCAGCAAGCATCCACTGTGCTTTTGAGCTAAGACCTAAATCTTCTAAGATTGTTTTTATATAAACACCTGTCCACTCTGCACAAGACATAAACCCTTTTGCAAATTGAAGTGAGTTATACTGCGGTCTTCTCCACTCTTGTCCACCATTTGCAGGACACTCTATAAAGTGTGTTCTTGTTACACTAGGGTATCTTTTTAACTGATCTAAAGTCAAAACTATTGGCTTTTCAACAAGTCCTGTAATCATAAGTCTAAACTCGTTTGGATCTATATGTGCAGTACCACCATGGCTTCTTGAGAAAAACAGACCATTTGGTGTAATAATACCTTCGCTCTCATGTATTGGAGTAACTGCGATTGATGCTCTATAGTTACCAGAAGCTAAAAGCTTTGTATATCTTCTAGTGTTATTGTGTTCATAAGCTGAAGGGATTCCATAGAGGTTTTTTGTTACAGGATCCCCCCAAGATTGTCCCCATTTTGGATGATGCATAATTGCATTATCATCAGCACTTACTACTATTGGTGCTAAAACACCTGTAGCTGCTGCTGCACTTAAAACACTTGTTTTTTTAAAAAAGTTTCTTCTGCTTTCAGATACAAGAACTTCTTCGCTACTTTGATTCATTTTACTCATTACTCCTCCTATTATTATAGTATTAATTATAGAGTATAATAATTCTATATAAATATGTCAAGATATATTATTATCAATTTTTATAATATTGAAATATTTACTCATAATGTTACACTACTATCACTTCTATTAAAATAAATATCTAATTTTAATCAAAAAAATTAATATAAAAAGTATTTGAAATGTTACGTAAGTGTAGTGTATTACATAGAGAAGCATACTCCTCTATGTATCATTTTAGAATCTATATCTAAGGTAAAGTCTAGCATCTTGTGCTTTATCAACAATACCACCAACCATACCTAGAGCAGTTGGATCTCCTAGTGCTGCTGCCGCTTTAAGATCATCAATGCTCATCGCATATCCACCATCACCATAGAACCCTTGAGAACCAGTATATTCATAATCAAGTGCAACATATCTTGCCTGAATACTCAATGCATCTGTTAACTGATATGTATAATTAACTTCCCACGCATCACCACGAACAGCCATTTTCGAACCGATCATAGTATCTTCACCCTGCGTAAACGGCTTCCAGTATTGACTACCATGATTATATTCTAGCCCCAAAGTACCGCCAAGTACTGGAAGATAAGTACCAAACCAATAAGATGTGCCTGATTCATCAGCATCTGTTCCAAACATACTTTCAACAGGTACATCAGTTGCTCCATCATATAGTCCACCTGTAAAATCTCTTGGGTTAGCAATATTTGCATTAGAATTACTCCAAGCAAAAGAACCAAATACTTTTACATCTGACAAGTATCCATCATCAGACAAACCATCAACCAATACAGAAATTGCTGCACCTTCCATATCTCCAGTATTTTTTAACTCCATTGATGATGGATCTGGCATATATGTACTATATGCTGGATTCCAAACCATATGTCCTGCAACATAACCTGGAACATCAAATGCTTTATATGCAGTTGTTTTTACAATAAATTGGCCATCATTATATGGTTCAAAAATAAATCCAGCTAACTTAACATCCTCTACCATATCATCATCATTAGCATATTGGGTACCATTCTCTTGGAACATTGGTTTCGCATTAGTTGAACCTTGTCCCATACAAAGCTTAAAGGACATACCTGGAACACCGGTAATGTTAGAAAGATCAAGTTTTGAACTCAGACCATCAAACTCAACATTGATTACATGTCCAAGTGGAGATTGCGCTGAGTCATCTTGGCTTAAGTTAGCAAGAAAACCATTTGTTGATGGCCTTCTACCTAAAGAGAATGTCCAAGGAATATCTGCACCAAAAGCTTCATCGGCCATATACAACCAATATGCTTGTCTAACTTTAAGATTACTATTTGTTAAAGCTTCATTTGCAACCCAGTCAAAGTTATCCATACCCCAACCTCTTCCGCCAAAATCAGCACCAAATGCTTTATTCATAGAAAGTTGACCTTTAAAAATATTATGACTGTCCGGTGCATATGCCATATTTAACCAAAGTCTGATTGACATAAGGTCATCTTTACCATAACTTTCACCATCAGCCATATCATAATTAATATTATCAATACCTGTTCTTAAGTCAACACCCCATTTAATATTATCATTTGCATCATGTGCTTTTACTTTGTTTAGTTTACTGTTTTGCTTAGCTAAATCTTTTTTTACATCTGCTAATTCAACTTCTAATGCACTTAATTTATCAGCCAATG
>JAYEHY010000012.1:0-10544 GCA_034659695.1 Campylobacterota bacterium
ATAGTAGCTTATATTGCCATGTTAATTTATATTTGGCTTTATTGTATTGAAAATAGTAGACTTATTGATCTCAAAAGAGAACAATTATCATTTAGAGTATAGTTTGGGATGGTTCTTGTACAGTCTCGGACGATGGGAACTAGAAACCTCACCACCCCGAGTACCGAGGATTCTATCGGGTTTGATGGAGGCAAAGTAGTGATAAGACTAGCAAACTCATTTTGTGTCAAGTTAAACTTGGTACGTATCTCTTTTGCATTGGGTTCTTCTATGTCAAATGTACGCCTAGGGTTTTTCTTTTTTTCAAGATATAATTAAGTATGAGAAGGTGGTAATTTATGTCAGAGAAAAAACGTTTTATAGATAAGAGAGAAGATAGAGAAAGCGTACTTGAACTAAGAACTGATGACCCTCATCTTGTAGTATGCCCTAAGTGTGAGAAGATGGCAAAAATATTTCCTGTTGAGAGTGATGAAAGCTATAAGATAATTTGTTTAAATTGTAACTATATAAAGGAGCAGTGCATATCACAGTTAAGCTACCACCCTTGGATGCACACTGCATGCTGCAAAGAGAGGCTCTCCGCCGTTAATCGTAGAGAGATAGAGCTTTTAGAGGGTTTTGTGGAAGCGGAGTTGAGAGAGCATCTCCAAGATAAATATGGATATGCAAATACCTCCTATGTCAGCAGGCTTCCAAAATGGATTAAATCAAAGAAAAATAGAAAAGAGATTCTTGACTCTTTGGAGAAACTTAGAAAAATGGGTAAATTGGAGAAATGATAATTATGAAAGCAATTGTTATCTTATTTTGTCCTATAATTTATAAAACAGTTTGAATTTTAAAGGTATGGTGATGAAAAAACTTATTTTATTTGTCGTTATTGGACTCTATGTGAACTTGTATGCTTATGATATAAATAGCCTCATCAATGATAAAAGCCTCGCTAAAAACAGAGAGGTTGTATTATCAGTGATAGCAAAAAATGTAAATGCACTTGAATATGCTGATGAAAGTTTACTTCAAGACAGGGATTTTATAAAAGAGGTAGCACAAAGTTTTACTGTAACCTTGAATGATGTAAATAAAAAGAGAGAGCATGCAGAGAATAATGCACAATCTCTCCTCTATATAAACTTAATGGAAAAGGCATTTCAGGCTAAAGATTGTGAGAATAATCCTCTAAGAGCCAAGTTTTATTTTGCTCTTGCAGCAGAGACAAGCCTTACAAAAGAACAAGAGAAAATTGCTAGAATTAATTTAAACTTTACTAATGATATTAAATTAGCAGCATACTTTAAACTTGATGAGAATAGTTCATCTATAGATAAGCTCCTCTATTCTAAATTGTCTTCAAAGGTTCAACTACAGCTTCTTAATTCTATACAAGATAATAATCCACTTAATCTTAGTAAAGATTTAACAAAAAGTTTAAATATCGATAAAAATCATATAGCTATTAGCCATACAGATAATATTGAAAATGCTTTTTTTGACAATAACAGTAGTAAAGTATTGAGTATAAGTCAGTTTAATGAAGAGACAACACTTATTAAAGTAACAGATATTAAAAGTAAAAAAGAGTTATTTAGTAAAAAATACAAAAAAATTAACTCAAACTTAGTAAGATTTAGTGAAGATGGAGCTAAGATTTTAATCCCAAAAGATGCCTATGGACCTGATATTTATATATTAGATAGTACTACAGGAGAGAAAATAGAGACTATAGTCAGTGATACTACACCCCTAGCTAATGCTAATGTATCAGCAATACCATCAGACCTAAGGTTAGTCAATGATGTCTTAATCTATCTATATAAAGGAGGTACACATAATGAAAGTTTATTGATTGCCTATGATACAAAAAAATTAAAATCTAAAGTACTCAATTTAGCATGTTCATTTGTTACTATAGATATTATAAATAATGAGCTATATGCCTTTGTAAATTGTGATTTTAATGCTCATCTTGCATCTTGGACTATAGATAATGATTTTAGACTGGAGTTAAAAAACAAAATAGAAGTAGAACCAAAAAAAGCTATTTTTTGCAAAAATAATCTTCTTATCATGGGAGATGATGATGTTTATATTGTGGATTCTGAGTTAGAGAATAAAATTAAGCACATAGTGCATCATGATAATATAATCGATATGTTTTGCAGTAATAACTATGAAATTGTCACACTTAGTATGGATTCAACTGTCAAGATTTGGATACCTGATGAAGGTTCAAAAAGTATTCAAAAAGATGCCAAAGAGTTAAAAAAATCTGTAGATGAAGAGCTTGTGATCTTTAATGCAGAAGAGGATAAATTTGAACTGAAAGATCTCTTTAAGGATATAAGCTATATACAGTTAATACCTGATTCAGATAATATATTTATTATTACCTTTAATGAAATTTACCTATGGGACACTATAAAAAAAGAGTCTCTCTATGGTTTTAAATATCTATCAGATTTTGAAAGAATTAAATTTAGTAACAACAGTAAACTTTTTTTAGTCCAGTCTGGTTCTTATGGTGCAGATTCTGTGGCGGGGGAGATACAAGTACGAAACTATAAAACAGGCAAGAAGCACTTGGAGCTTAGTGGCGACTTTAACTTTAATGTAGATTTCACACATCAAGATCAATGGATAGAGTATAATAATGGCTATGGCTTTACTATTTATGATATCAAGAGTAAAAAAAGTATACTACAGTTAAATCAACCTGATTATAACTACCTTGGGAAATATAAGAAAAAAGATAATCAAGAGTATATTGTTTGGTCACCCATGGGAGATGATGAATCGGCGTCTCAAAAAAACTACGCTATCAATATCTTGAAACACCAAGATACATCTAAAAAGAGACTATTGAATAAGACTACTGTAGAGACAGGCATAACTATAGATAATTTGGGAGATATTAAATCTTTGTCTATACAAGAGTGGGTTGATGCAAAAGCAAAGCATCAATAATGCTTATGCTTCTACACTATGGTTCAAAATTTATCCTTTAAATATCTCTTTGAAATCTCCAATTTTACTTTAATAAAAGATTTTAATTAAATGTAAGCCTCGTGATTTGGCTCTTGAACTGATTTTTTCTTTTTTATGATTCATTAGTGCTTTACTTATATCACTTAGTGTAAGCTGTTTTCTTCCTAGGGCAAATAATGCACCTGCAATATAGCGAATCATATGTTTTAGAAACCCTTTGCCTACTATTTTAAGGTAGTAAATTTCATTGCCAAAAGTTGAAGGTACGGTTTGTAATATTTCACAACTTAAAATAGTACGGAAGGTTGAATTTCTATTGGGGTCATGTTTTGCGAAATTATAAAAGTCATGTTCACCTATGAAGAGTTTGCAGGCTTCTTTCATGAGTACCATATCTAGTGACTCTGTACTTGAAGCTTTTTCATAAGAGGGGATATGTGCAACAGTGTCATTAAATATGGGGTTGTAGATGGTGTTGGTACAAAAGTAATAATGATACTCTTTGCTCTTACTCCCTTTATTGGGGTTAAATTCAGCAGAGCAGGCTTGACATTGGAGGATGCGAATATCATGGGGCAGTAGTGAATTCATACCAAGCAGAAGTTTCTCTGATTTGATTGCTAAAGGGATAGTGACTTTAATTACTTGACCTTGTGCATGGACACCTGCATCAGTTCTGCTTGCTGTAGAAATAGTGCAGTTTTGATATTTGCAAATTTTATTAAGTACCTGGTAGATACTTGCCTCAATAGTGGGTTTTTGCTGATTTCTACCTAAGTCTTGCCAACCATAGTAATGGGTACCCTTGTATGAAATTACAAGACGATGATGGTACATAATATTTATTATTTCCAATACGTCTTAAGTCTAACATTCCAACCTTTACGCCATCTCTCTTCTCCTCTAGCTGCTGGAGAGTTTTTAATGCGTCTACTTAGCATGGCTTTTGCTGAGTTTGCAAAGGCTTTAAGTCTATTAGGCTCTTTTGGGTTCATGTGTTCTAGGACTTGTAATAGCCCCCAGCCTTTGCCGTTATAGCGTTCACTTTTTAGTGTGCCTTCACCTTTGAAGTTTGTGTAGTCTAGTAGTACGTAGAGACCCTTTTCATTGACTGAGCCATTTTTATTGTGCATAACTTCATGAAAACGTTTTTTTATGAGGGCTTGTTTTGTAGGGCTCTTTATAGTTTTTAGTATTTGAGGCAGGGCTTGACTGAGGCGTTGTGCCATAAACTCTGCTTGGTAAGAAAAAGTTTTTTTTAGAAAATTAAAGAGTTCCATATACTGTTTTGTTTTGGCTTTTTTAGCCGCTAAAAATTCTTTTTTATTTTTCCAAGGGAGGTCACTTTGAGGTGTGAGCCATAAAGGCATATCTACACCCTTTTTTTGCATAAACTCCAGCATCATAGGAAACACTTCTCTAAATTTCTCTGTATGACCTTTAGGAAACCAAATGGCATGTCCTATGCCAAGTGATGCAAAGTCTTCACCTTTATTCCACCAAATAAGATACTTATCTTTTCCAGCACCCTCATTTTGCCATACTTTTTTAGCAATAAAATTTGCCTGCTTGTTTGTTAGGTTGATTTGTGCTGCAAATAGTGTTGAAAATAGTAAGAAAAATAGGAAAATAGCTCTCATTGATGCTCCATTAAATAATATTTAATATACTATCAAAAATAACCCCTAAGGAAGTTTTATATGTTTAAGAAAAGCGTATTTATCGTTGTTACATTGGTATCATTATTAGCACCTTATGCAGTAGCACAAACAGATAGTATAGACCCAAAAGAACTTCATGGAAATTGGCATTTACGTATTATGGATGGTATGGAAGTAAGAAAAGCTAGAGCAATACTTGACTTTGATATGGAAAAAATGACATTAAATGGTTTTGATGCTTGTAACCGCATAGCAGGTAAGTTAGAGGTAAATAGTGATACAAATATGACTGCTAAACTTAGAGTGACCAGAATGGCATGTAGGCAGTCTATACACAGCTATGTAAGTAAAAGATTACATGAGACGATAGACGAGGGTTTTAATATTAGTGAAGGTAGAAGAAATGGAGTAGAGGGGATTACGTTAAAGAGTTTAAGTCATGAACTCTTTTTTGGAAGAATGGGTAAGTAAAAACGAGAGCTTATTAAACAAAGCTTGGTGCATCATTGGCAAATAAAATGAGATCACCTGCTTTTGTTTGTTCTATTAGCATGGTTTCCATCTCTGCTTTAGATGCTAGTTTTACTAATTTACTTGCTTTAACATGGTCTTTAAAAATTCCATAATTTAAATCACCTGTAACAACCACTACATCAAAGATTTCATTGGCTTTTTGGGCTACTTGTACATTGAGTACATCATCTACCTCTACAAGCCCGGGGGTAATGACTACTTTACGACCCTTGTAGCTACTTGCTAAGTCAAATGAAGCCATCATGCCATCTATGTTACCGTTAAAACTGTCATCAAGAATGACTTTTCCTCCTGCGTCGATGCGTTGGAGTCTATGGTCAACAGCTTTAAGTGTAGAGAGACCTTTTTGTATCTCGTTATCTGTTAAGCCAAGTTCTTTGGCTACAAGTACAGCAGCGGAGAGATTCATAGCATTAAATGCACCTAAAATAGTAGCAGAGTAACGAACATCATTTAGTATAAAGCTGGTGCTGTCTAGGGTTGCTTCTATATGGTCTATTATATATCTAGGTGCAGGGATCTTCGCTTTAATGTCTAGGTTGCTTTTTTCACCAAATGTATGTACATTTGACTCAGGTTTTACCATAGCACTTTCATGTATCCATGCCTCCTTAAGTCTTGAAGTTTGGAGTATTTCCATTTTTGTGTTTCTTATGTTCTCTATAGTCTTAAAGTACTCTATATGTGCAGGACCTATTTTACCTACTACAACATAGTGAGGATTTACAAAGGTAGTAATCTCTGCGATATCACCTTCACCCCTTGCACCCATCTCAACGACATAGACTTCTGTGTCAGATGGTAAGTCATCATTGACATCTTTCATTACGCCACCAAGTGTGTTAACAGAGCGAGGGGTAGCATAGGTTTTATACTTCGCTTTAAGAAGATGTTCTACATAATTTTTAATACTAGTCTTACCATAACTAGCTGTGATACCCACAACAGTCATCTTTTCCATAGATTCAATTTTCTTTTCTGCTTTGACTTTAAATCCATGAAAAAGCATATTTTCAATAAACATAGAGATGAAATACGCTAAAAATATAGGTAAAACTACCGCAAAATGGTTAAATGCAATGGCGATAAAAATAGCAAAAAGAAGCATAGCCGCGATGAAGCGTTTAACTCTGCCTGTAAAGACTAATGGTTTGTCAAGTCCTTTGTACCATTGGAACAGAAGTGATAAATACGCAATAACAATTACAAAACCATATTCACTTACGCCATCTACAAAAGTGTAGAGTGAAAAAGGTATAAGGAAGTAAACAAAGTGCCACCATGTTTTTGTATGGTGAAAAAGTACACGGCTTAGTTTATAGCTGTACCATTGTAAATTGGTGATGAAGTAGTAACCCATAGCTAAAATAAATAGGGCATAAAAAAGTGAATTAATTAGTTGAAACATTAGTGTTTACCTTTACATTGTTGAGTGATTGTTTGAGCTATAAAAGCACTATGCTTTAAAAAGAAAAAGTGGTCTCCATCTAAAGGGTAAAAGGTAGAGTTTTTTATAAGTCCTGCTATCTTTTCCCCCGTGTATAGTGGAGTTGCTGTGTCCTCTTTACCCCAAAAACAGAGAGCATGACTTTGGCTTTTTTCAAAAGAGTCTTTAAAGTCTTCATCTACCACATTTTTAAATGTTTCATACATCTCATGGCTCATACCCTGGGCATCCGGAGCTACAAAGAGTTCACGTATCTTCTTCATACCTAAAGGCTTCAAAAGTTTAAAAGTAGCTATTTTGACTTTAACAGACCATGGTTTCTCAGTTACTATACCCGCAGAGGAGAGCAGTACTAAACAAGGAGTATTAAGCAGTGTCGATACTTTACCACCAAAGGAGTGTCCCATGGCTATAGTTGCATGCATATCAAGCTTATCTAAAAAAAGCTGTACTATCTGAGCATACTCTTGGGTTGTAAGTATCATCTCATTGTTGCTTTTGCCAAAGCCTGGCATATCTAGGTAGATATGTTTATACTCTGTTAAGGTATGACCAAATGCCTGTTTCATAATCTCTTTATTACTCCCCCATCCATGTAGCACAAGTAGTACAGGTTTTAGAGTAGGGTTTACTAACTCATAGGAGAGTTGGAAAGATTGTTCTTTATAATATATCTCTTTAGATGCCATAATTTACCATTAGAATAATTTAAGGTATTTTAGCATAATGGCACTTATTAATGGTAATGTACTCTTCTATAAAACCTTGACATATATTTTAAAATCTCTATAATACGTTCTAAAAGAGAAAAGTATGTCAATTTGACATACTTTTTCCTATTTCTTATCGTATCAGTTATAATAACATAATTCAATTGTAGGAGCATAGATGATAGTAGGTATAGAAGGTATAATAGAGCGAAAAGAACCAACATTTGTGCATGTAAATGTTAATGGTATTATTTATGAAGTGCAAATTTCTATTAATACTTCTAATGTGATTGAAGAGAAGAAAGTTAAACTTTTTATTACACAAATTATTCGTGAAGATACAAATTTACTTTTTGGTTTTATCGATACAAATGAAAAGAAAATGTTTGATACAGTGATTAAAATTAATGGTATAGGACCTAAAGTTGGTCTTGCTATCTGTTCTACTTTTTCACCTGAAATTTTTGCAAAAATAGTCGCTTCTAAAGATGTAGCTATGCTTAAAAGAGTTCCTGGTATTGGACCTAAAGCGGCAAGTCGTATTTTAGTAGAGTTAGCAGATTTTATTGTTGATGATACACAAGAGAGTGAGAGTAGTGCATCTTTAGGTGAAGCGACTATGGCATTGGAGAGTTTAGGATTTAAAAAAGAGGCAATTAGAAAAGCCCTTACTGGCTCTATAGGAGATACAACGTATTTAGTAAAAGAGGGATTAAAGAAGCTACAACGCCTGTAGAGTTATTGGTTAGATAACTCTACTTCTATATCTTTTAAAAAAGTTCTTATTTTATCTGTAAAGAGTAAAACCTTTGTAACCACTGCTTGATTAAAATCATTTTTTTTAAAATGAATTTGTAATTTACTAGCAGTTTTTACCTCATGTTCAAGACCTAGGTTTCCTAAAAGACCCCTAAAGGCATGAAAATCTTCTACTAAACCTTGATAATCTCTGTTTTTCAAATGAGATTTAACATTATTAAGATGAAGTTCAATACTTTTTATAGATTTACTAAACAGTAGATGAATTGTTTCTCTATCAAAATTTTCAGAAAGATGATTATAAGCTATATCTTTTAAAGATATTAACTGAGTACTTTTATTTGAAACTTTGTCATTTTTTAAATTTTTATAATTATGAATATTGCAAGTTGTTCCCTGAGGAATTAGCTTCAATAGAGACTCTATGATTTCACTTTTGTCAAGAGGTTTTTGTATAAAAGAATTCATACCAATATCTTTAGCTGCTTGCTTGTCTTCTTCGTGTACATCAGCACTCATGCATATAATAGGGATACTAGGGTTAAAAGTGCGTATCTCCTTTGTAGCATCAAGACCATTTAATACAGGCATTCTAATATCCATGAAAATAATATCATACGTATTATTTGTTACCTTTTCTACGGCATCTCTTCCATTGATAGCTGTGTCACATTGGATAGAAAATGAGACAGAGAACATCTCCTTAATATAATGACGACTCATCTCAACATCTTCTACAACAAGTACATTAAGATGAGAGAAATCAATAAATTGATTATTTTTTTTATGCTTGTGATGTATAACAGATAACTCTTCTAACTCACAAATAAAATTTTGTACCTCTATAGGTGTTTGAATAACTTTATCAAAAATTGATATTTTGATATCGTTATTATTATCAATAAGTGCAACACACTTAATATTTGGATGCAGCACTCTTAGTGTAGAGATAAGATTTATAATATCAAAATCAATATAATTCATATCAAAAATTACTATATGATACTCTATGGTAGAAGCAAAAATATTTCTAAAAGTAGAAGGCATATCTTTGCTTGGACTATAAGAGTGAAGTGTGCTGTTAAAATTATTGAGTGTATCTGAAAAGGTTTGGTTGAATTCTATGTCATCAGAGAGTATTAAAATGTTTTTTCCTGAAAGTATTTGATTGATATCTTTATTTTTGGATTTTTTTGCAAGAAATGTAACAGAAAAAGTACTACCCTCTCCCTCTTGTGAAGTTACTTTTATCTCTCCACCCATAAGACGAATAATCTCTTGAGATATATAAAGACCTAATCCAAAACCCTGTGTACTATCATTTGTAACAAAAGGGCTAAAGAGGGCTTTTTGAACCTCCTTAGACATGCCTATACCGCTGTCTTCTATATTTACAGTGATTTTTATCTGATCATCATACTCAGTAACATTTTTTATATAAAATTTTATTGTGCCATACTTTGTAAATTTAGCTGCATTGGAGAGTAAGTTTAACATGACTTGTTTAATGCGTCTATCATCAGCTAAAATAGTGTAAGTTAAAAAAGGAATATTTGTTTCAAATTTGACATTTTCATGGAGGTTTGCTTTAATGATTTCTGCACATTCAGAAAGTACAGTATGAAGCCTAATTTCTTTTAAGTCAAGATCTATTTCATCATTTTGAAACTTAACAATATCTAAAAAATCGCCTACCAATGATAGTAGATATTTTGAACTATGAAGCATACGTTTTAGGTACTCTTGTTGTTTGCTACCAAGGTGTGTATTGTTGAGTAAATCACCATAACCTAATATAGAGGTAAGAGGGGTTCTAAGTTCATGGCTAATAGAAGCCATAAACAGATCTTGTTTTTTTTTAAGATTCATAAGATTAAATTAAGCTTTATTTGTAAAGTTCTTTGAAATATGATCTGCAAGTTTGTCAATATTAAATGGTTTATGAATAAAATCATTTGCACCTAATAGACGTAATTCATCTTCATTATGATTATCTACAGAGATAATTAAAATAGGTAAATTATTAAATTCTTCATGGTTTCTGATGCGTGTCAATAACTCTTTACCATCCATAATAGGCATGTATATATCTAATAATACCATCTCTATGTTTACTTTTTTAGAGAGTAAGATATCTAATGCTTCTGCCCCGTCACATGAAGAGATAATATTCATATCAGAAATCTTTCCTAGCAATGAACGAATAAGTTGTATATTAAATACATCATCCTCGACTACCAATATATTTTTATTACCAAGATATTTTAAACTCACGTGCATGCCTTTTAAAGAATTTATTATTGTTAATCTATATTATATAATAATTATTATTAGATTTATGAAAATTTATACTATTTTCCTTACTGACAAATATAATTGATAGGAAAGTATTTAAGAGTAATGATGATATTCTCTGAAAATATTTTAGGAGTAGTATGAAACATT
>JAYEHY010000012.1:10644-45515 GCA_034659695.1 Campylobacterota bacterium
TAATAATTATTATTAGATTTATGAAAATTTATACTATTTTCCTTACTGACAAATATAATTGATAGGAAAGTATTTAAGAGTAATGATGATATTCTCTGAAAATATTTTAGGAGTAGTATGAAACATTTTTTATATCAAATTGTATTACTTCTTTTTTTAGGTAGTTCTTATATTACTGTAACACATATACATCATCATGATTCAAATCATCATGATGATTGTGAAGTTTGTATACTGATTAGTAATTTTCACAGTGCAGATATTAGTCTATCTTGTATTGTAATACCTTTTATTGAGTTTAGCTATGAAAAAGTAAAACATTATCAATCATTTTTCATAAGAAAAATAAGTAAAGGGTTTAATAGTACTGCTCCTCCATTTTTTTAATTTATTTAAATCACCTCAGATAATAATTACAATTATAATTACAATTACAAAATAAATAAAGGATAAGACCTCGTATGAAAAAATTAAAAATATTATGGCTTGTGTTTTTACTCTTAACTATAGTTAATGCAGAGAACACAACCCTTAAAATAGGTTATGAAAATTTAAATTTTGATAACTCAAAAAAGAAAGATAAAGGAAAAGTGTATAGTGTGTCTGTTGAACATAAAACTGTTGATTCACTCTATCAAATAGCTTATGAAAGAACCAATACAAATACCTTTAAACCACCACTTACAGAAGATTTACATGTCGATAAATATTATCTTAAATATACATCTGTATTAAATGAGAAAGAACAATTTTCTATAAGTTATGCCACTATAAATGATAATTTAATGAAAGAGACAGACGGTGGAAATATTTATGGTTTAGGATATAAGTATAGAAATTTTTCTTTAACTCAATATTTAAGTGACTATAGTCATTTTGATGTTTATCAGACAGATATAAAATATAAGTTTAAAAAATCTTTTGGACAATTGCATACATCTATCATACTTCTTGGTAAATATATTTACCTAAATGATAGAGAGAGTAATAATTTTTCAAAAAATGCTAATCAGAGTTATTTTACGCCAGGTGTAAAACTTCATGCTCACTATCAAGAGTACCATTTTGGGCTAGGTGCATTTTTTGGTAAACGTGTTTTTGCAGTGATGAATGATGGGTTTAAGGTGCAACACCATGCTATGGAATTTAATAAAACCTATATGTTTGGTGTTGGAAGACATTTTGAAAATATAGATATTAATTTAAAGTATATTTATCAAAATGCTACAGAAATACCTATTAGTAATCGTAATGTAAAAGTACAAAATATAGGACTGATAATGAGATACAGCTTTTAAATGTGACTAATAACCCTTTTTGCTGAAACAAATTTATTGGCATAGTATCCATGATAAATAGGTGAGATAATAATCCCCTTCTTTTTTGAAGCAGCATGAATAAACTCACCATTACCTAGGTAAATGCCTACATGTGTAACAGGTATCCCTCTTTTTTTGTCAGTAAGAAAGAAAAGAAGGTCACCTTTTTGCAAACTATGTATCTCTATATTTTTTCCTTTTCTAGATTGAGCCCATGCAGTACGTGGAAGGTTAATTTTATGTTTTTTGTAGAGATATTGTACATAACCTGAACAATCAAATCCTTGTGGAGTTGTACCTCCCCAAACATACTTCCCTCCCTTAAAATATTTGGCATAATCAAGAAGTTTTTTTCTATCTGAATCTGTAAGTTGATAAGTTAATCCTTTTTTCTTTGCTTCTTTTTGTGCTTGTGCAATGCGTGTAGCTCTCTCCTTAGCAATAGCAGCACGACGTGCAAGATTTTCTACACTATGCAGTTCATTGTAAATAGCTTGAAATGAATATTCCGTGTCTTTTTGATTTATGGAAGCATTGTTTTTAGGTTGCATCTCTTTTGAGTGAAGAAGATTACCCTTCTTGTCTGTTATAGTAAATAGACTACCTAAAGCAGAAGAGAATATAAAAATTAAAGTAAAAAATAGTTTTAACATAAATAGCCTTATGATATTTTTTACTATTATATCATATATCTTTTTAGAAAAATGCAAAAAAACTTTATCAATTATATTTATTGTATAATGTCGTTATGAATAAAAATATTGTAATTATAGGCGGAGGGGCTAGTGCATTAATGCTGGCTTCTTTACTACCAAAAAGTAGAGTAATTGTTATAGAAAGTAATGCAAATCTTGGAGCAAAAATCTTAATTTCTGGTGGAGGAAAATGTAATATTACCAACACTAAAATGGGAGAAGAGTATTTTATTGCAGAGAAAACATTCGTTAAAGATGTGTTAAAAAAATTTACGCAAAAAGATCTTATCAAATGGCTAGAGAGGCAAAATCTTATGCCAATTATACGTAAAGAGAGACAATATTTTTGTCAAAATTCTGCGAAAGAACTATTAGATATTTTTATAAAAGAGTGTAAAAAACAGAAAATACTTTTAAATGAAAAAGTCTTACATATTTCTAAAAGTGAAGAGATTTTTTCTATACAGACCAATAAGCAAAATTTGAAAGCAGATACAGTTGTTGTAGCTTCTGGTGGTTTAAGTTTTCCAAAGCTTGGGGCAAGTGCTATTGGGTATGAAATTGCTGAGTTTTTTGGTCATACAATTGTAAATACAGCACCGGGTTTAGTAGGATTAACTGTACAAAAGGAGCAATTCTTTTTTAAAGAACTTTCTGGTAGTTCAACAGAAGTGGAAATTCATGTGGGAGATAACCTATGCAAAGGGGCACTTTTATTTGCACATAAAGGATTAAGTGGTCCAGCAGTATTAGATGCTTCTTTGTATTGGAATAAAGGAAAAATTCGTATTAACTTTTTACCTGATTTCTCATTAAAGAGTGTAAAAGGTAGTAAAAAGCAAATTTCATCCCTTTTACCAATGCCTAAACGTGTTACTAAGGCATTTTTGATACAATTTGGCATTGAAGATAAAGTAGTATCTAAATTAACTACAGATGAATTTAATCAACTTGAATCACTCAATAATTATATTTTCTCACCAGCGGGTACTTTTGGTTATTCAAAAGCAGAAGTAACTAAAGGTGGTGTATGTACAAGTGAGATTGATAATAGAAGTATGATGAGTAAAAAGACAAAAGGACTTTATTTTATAGGTGAAGTTTTAGATGTTACAGGAAGACTTGGCGGATATAATTTTCAATGGGCATTTTCTAGTGCCTATGTATGTTCAAGAGCTATAAGATAAACAATCAAAAGGGAAAATGATGAAAATAAGAGTATTACTGGCTGTATTATTGGCTATTTTTATAAGTGGATGTAGTGATGTAATAGGACCAGATAAAGAGGGGTGGAAATCTTCACAAAAAAATGAATTTTTAACTATATTAAAAACAGATAAATATGCTTCTATATGTGAACAACAAGCACTTTATCAAAAAGTACTGTCTAGTAAAAACTCTCAACTTATGAGTGCTTTACTTGTAGAGTACAGTAAGAATCTTGCTAATGGATGTACTAATATACATGCATCTAATAATTATACTGTATATAGACAAACAGTATCTAAGTCTAATATTATGATGAAAGTAAGAGCAGGACAAACCATAGAACAGATACTATACCCTTATGTGCCACAATATAGAGAGTTTAATGCACTCTTAAATACTTATACATCATTAAAAAATGAAAGCAATACTTCTACATCAACACTGCATAAAATTCGCCTTAATATAGAGAGAATAAAGTTAATGAAGCCAGATCATGGTAAAAACTATGCACTAATAAATATCCCTGAATTTAAGGTACGTATCATTGAAGATGAAGTAGAAGCAGTCTCTATGGCAGTTGTTGTAGGGAAGAAAAAAATGCCAACTCCTGTCTTTAGTACAGATCTTCAGTATATCACACTCAATCCTCAATGGAGTGTACCAGATAGTATAGCTAGAAATGAAATTATTCCTAAATTAATAAGAAATCCAAATTATTTAAAACGTAGGCGTATGGTTATGCGTTCATCTTACGATCTTAACTCTAAGAAATTGACACCAAACTCTGTAAATTTAAAAAAATATTCTGGTGGAAAAGGTTATGTTCCATTTAAATTTATTGAAGTTCCATCGAAGAGAAATGGTTTAGGTAGAGTTAAGTTTATTTTCCCTAACCGACACTCTGTATATATGCACGATACTCAGTCTAAGCATCTGTTTAAACGTAAAGTACGTATGTATAGTCATGGATGTGTAAGGCTTTCTCAGCCAGTAGAGATGTTAAAGCATCTTACAACGAACTATACATCTAAAAGTTATGAACAGGTTAAAAAGAAATATGATAGTTTAAAATCTCATCATGTGTCACTCAATAAAAAGTTACCTGTTCATACAGCATACTTAACAACATATGTAGATGATACAGGAAAACTATTACTGTTCAATGATGTTTATGGACTTGACAAATCACAAAAACTCAATTTTTAAAATGAAATATAAAATAGTTTACATGGGAACCCCCCATTATGCAAAAGAGATATTGGATATACTTATTGAAGCTGAAGATATGGAAGTGACTTTAGTTCTAACACAGCCAGATCGTCCAGTTGGGCGTAAAAAGGCTCTAACGCCACCTTCTGTAAAAGTTTTAGCAAACAAACATGCTATACCTGTATTACAGCCAAATCGATTGAGTGATGAAGGTGTGGTAGATAGGATTAAAAAGAGTAATCCAGATTTTATCGTAGTAGCTGCTTTTGGACAAATATTACCAAAATCTATTTTAGATATTGCACCATGTATTAATCTTCATGCTTCTCTTTTACCACAGTACAGAGGAGCAAGTCCTGTACAGCAGTCATTACTTAATGGAGACAGAGAAACGGGTGTAACATCTATGATTATGGAAGAGGGCTTAGATACGGGTGATATACTTGAAAAAAAGGTATTTGTTATTCCTTCAGAAATGAGACTTCATGCACTTATGGAACAACTTACAGTTGATGCATGTGAACTTACTTTAAGCACTATACGTAACTATAAAAATATTGTACCACAGGTACAGGATGAGTCTGAATCAACACTTTGTAAAAAAATTAAAAAAAGTGATGGGGAAATTAATTTTGATAATGCAGAATCAATTTATAATAAATATAGAGCATTTGAAGGATGGCCAGCTATCTTTACAAGTAATGGTACAAAGTTTGATGGAGTTTCATTGGTAGATAGCAGCAGTGATAATAAAGCATTTGAAATACTCTCCTTTGTAGATGAGAGTGTTGTTATAGCTTGTAGTGTGGGTGCATTGCAAATAGCATCTCTTCAACCAGCATCTAAAAAAGCTATGAGTGCAAAAGCTTATTGTGTAGGAAGGGGGCTTAAAGTTGGAGATTTTATCATTTGATACTCTACCTTCTACACAAAAATATCTTATTGAACTTTTAGAACATAAAAATACAAAATTACCTATTGCAGTTATATCAGCAGAACAGTCTTCTGGAGTTGGAAGTCGTGATAATAGTTGGTCTGGTGGAAAAGGTAATTTCTTTGCTTCAATAGCAGTAGATTTAGATAAACTACCCAATGATTTACCACTCTCCTCAGCCTCTATCTATTTCTCCTTTATAATGAAAAAAATATTACAAAGTTTAGGTGAAGATATTTGGTTGAAATGGCCAAATGATCTTTATGCTGCTGATGCTAAGGTTGGGGGTACAATTACTCAAAAAATAAATAATATATTAGTATGTGGAATTGGAATAAATTTAAAAAAATCTCAAAATGGATATAGAGCCTTACAGAGCGATATCTTACCTATAAAATTACTTGATTTTTTTCTTTATGAAGTAGAGAAACTTCCTCAATGGAAGCAAATTTTTAGTGAGTATGAGGTAGAATTTGAATTAAGTAGAAGATTTTCAGTACATATAGAAAATGAAAAAAAGAGCCTTGAAAATGCAATTTTATGTAAGGATGGTTCTTTAATGATAGGGAGTAAGAGAGTGTATAGTTTAAGATGAGTGAAATAATTAGTATAGCCAATCAAAAAGGTGGAGTAGGTAAGACAACTACTGCTGTAAATTTAGCAGCATCATTAGCTCAAAAAGGCAAAAAAGTTCTTCTTATGGATATAGATCCACAGTCAAATGCAACCACTAGTTTAGGTTTTAACAGAAGTGACTATGAATTTAATATTTATCATGTATTAATTGGTACAAAGAAACTTTCAGAAGTAGTACTTAAGACATCTATCCGTAATCTTAAGTTAGTTCCTTCTAACATTGGCTTAGTAGGAATAGAAAAAGAGTTTTATAATCCTAAAAAGAAAAATAGAGAATTAATCCTTAAAGAAAAACTTAAGGAAGTTTCTAAAAAATATGATTATATTATCATTGATTCACCTCCAGCATTAGGTCCTATTACTATTAATGCTTTAAGTGCATCTGATTCAGTTATTATTCCTATACAGTGTGAATTTTTTGCATTAGAAGGTTTAGCTCAACTGTTAAATACAGTAAGTCTATTAAAAAAGACGATTAATCCTAAACTTAAAATAAAAGGTTTTTTACCTACAATGTACTCTTCACAAAATAATTTGTCAAAGCAAGTACTTGCAGATTTGAGCCACCACTTTAAAGATAAACTTTTTCATATGAAGAAAGCTAAAGAGTGTATTGTTGTACCGCGTAATGTAAAAATTGCAGAGAGTCCAAGCTTTGGTAAATCTGTAATTTACTATGCTGCTAACTCAAAGGGTTCAGTAGCGTATCAAGATTTAGCTACTGTAATAGTAGGAAGTTAATATGGCATTAGGAAGAGGATTAGGAGATATCCTTTCAGAGGTAGAAGAAGCCTATGAAAAGGACTTGAGTAATATAGATAGCTTTGAATTAAAAGCACAAGGTGCAAGAGTAGAAGAGATAGATGTTGATACTATTACACCTAATCCATTTCAACCACGTAAACATTTTGATGAAAAGAGTTTAGAAGAGTTAAGTAAATCAATTAAAGAACATGGATTACTTCAGCCCATAGTTGTCATAGAAAAAGAAAATGGTTATTTACTCATCGCAGGTGAACGCCGTCTAAGAGCTCATAAACTTGCTAAACTAACCACAGTGAAAGCGATAATTGCAGATGTAGATATTGATGAAATACGACTTCGTGAACTTGCACTTATCGAAAATATACAAAGAGAAAATCTTAATGCTATAGAATTAGCAAACTCTTATGCTGAGTTAATTGATGTACATGAAATTACGCATGATGAACTTTCAACTATTGTACATAAAAGTCGTTCTCAAATCACAAATACACTGCGTCTACTAACACTCTCATCGTATGTTCAAGATAAAGTATCACTAGATAAAATATCTCAAGGACATGCAAAAATATTAGTTGGACTTGATGAAAATCAACAAAAAATTATTATTGACAGTGTTATAGGGCAAAAATTAAGTGTAAGAGATACAGAAAAAATAGTAAAAAAACATAAGGGTAAGAGTTCTGAATCAATTACAAAAAATTCTGCAGACTCAATTTTTGAAAAATATACAGACAAAATAGAAAAGCTGTTACCTTTTCAATATAAAATTAAAGCAAAAAGTATAGAGATAAGCTTAACTAATGAGAAAGATATTGAAAACTTTTTAACATTCCTCAAAAAAGCATAAAAATTAACCAACATTTCATCTCTTAAATGGTAGAATAACACGAAATTACACGAGGAGTTTTAATGCTTGACATACATTTACCATTGATGTTGTTCGTCCTAGCTTTGTTTCTGTTCCTACTTGTTGTTTTAAATAAAATGCTATTTCAGCCATTGGTTAGTTTTATGGATGATAGAGATAACTCTATAGCAAAAGATTTAGAAGCAGCAAAAGGTCTTAGTGGAAACAGTGACGAACTTAATGCTAAAGCAGAAGAAAATATTAGCAATGCTAAGAATGAAGCTGCAGCAATAAGACAGAAAGCCACTGATGATGAAAAATTATTAGCAGCAAGTAAAGTCGAAACAAAACAGAGTGAACTAGACAAAGAGTATGCCAGCTTCATTGAGAAGTTAGCCTCAGATAAAGAGAATCTTAAAAATTCTTTGCTATCTCAAATGCCTCTTTTTAAAGAGAGTCTTAAAGCTAAATTTAGCAAATTATAGGAAGGGATAAATATGAAAAAAATAGTACTATTGTCTTTACTTATAGCACCTGCTATTCTTTTAGCAAGTGGTGGAGATGCAGAATCAACACGTTACTTTGCTCAAACAGGTAGAGAGACAGACTTTTGGCCAAGAGTGGTAAACTTTACTATTTTTGCCTCAGTACTTTATTATTTGATTGCAAATCCAATCAAAAACTTCTTTATAGGAAGAAGAGATGGTATTGCGGCTCAGCTTAGTGAGATTGAAGAGAAACTTCAAGCTGCTAAAGATGAAAAAAGAAATGCTCAAACTCGTTTAGATGAGAGTAGTAAAAAAGCAGACCAAATTATTGAAGATGCAAAAAAAGAAGCAATTCTTTTAGCAGAAAAAATCACTGAATCAAATATTAACGAATTAGCTCTTATGGAGAAACAATTTGAAGAGAAAATGACTTTAGAAGAGAGAAAATCTGCTAGAGGTGCTATTAACGAAATATTAAGTGAAAATATTACTAATGATGACATCATGATTAATGAATCTAAAGTTATTGAAGTAATTTCTAAGAAGGTAGCATAATATGGAAGAATTAATTGCTAAAAGGTATGCAAAAGCACTTTCATCTGTAAGTAAAGATATTAAAGGAATTTCAGAAGTTCTTAATGCTTTAACAGAAGCTATTAATACAGAAGAAGTAATGGTAACATTAAATTCTCCTATGCTTTCAGATGAAAAAAAGACAGGTATGATTTTATCTGCACTTGATAAAAATACAGATAATGTATTAGTAAATTTTATTAAGATTTTAGGTGAAAACAAAAGACTTGATTTAATTCCTGCTATAGCAAAAGTTTTAAATGCTGATTTACAAAAAAAATCAAATCAATATGAAGGCATATTGAAAAGCAAAGAGACTATTAATGATGCAGAGTTAAGTAAGTTAGAAGAGACACTTAAAATATATACAGGTTCTACGATTAAATTAATACAGGAAAAAACGGATTTAGATGGATTACGTGTTTCTGTTGATGATTTAGGTATTGAGGTTAACTTCTCTAAACAGAGAGTTAAAGAGCAACTAATTGATTTCATTACGAAATCTTTATAGTTATCTAAAAGTAAAGGAGTATCAGTGGCAGTAAAATTGCAAGCAGATGAGATTAGTTCAATTATCAAAGAGAGAATTGAAAACTTTGAGATTGATGTAGACATCAACGAAGTAGGAAAAGTAGTAGGTATCGCAGATGGTATATCAACCGTTTACGGTCTTAATAATGTTATGGCTGGTGAAGTTGTAGAGTTTGATAACGGTGCTAGAGGATTAGTATTAAACCTTGAAGAAGCAAACGTAGGTGTTGTTGTTCTTGGAAGTAGTGAAGGTATCAAAGAAGGCATGAGCGTTAAGAGAGCTGGAGAACTTCTTAAAACACCAGTTGGTGATGCACTGATGGGTAGAGTTGTTAATCCACTTGGTGAAGCTATTGATGGTAAAGGTGCTATTGAAGCAACAGAGCATAGATTTGTTGAAGAAAAAGCACCAGGAATTATGGGAAGAAAATCAGTTCATGAACCACTCCAAACGGGTATTAAAGCTATTGATGCACTTGTACCAGTTGGTCGTGGACAAAGAGAACTTATTATTGGTGATAGACAAACAGGTAAAACTACATTAGCGATTGATACAATTATTAATCAAAAAGGTCAAGATGTTGTTTGTATTTATGTTGCAATTGGTCAAAAAAACTCTACAATAGCTGCTACAGTAAAAACACTTGAAGAGCATGGGGCAATGGACTATACAATCATTGTAACAGCTTCAGCAGCTGACTCTTCAGCGTTACAGTTCCTTGCTCCTTATGCAGGTGTTACTATGGCTGAGTATTTTAGAGACAATGGTAGACATGCTGTTATCTTTTATGATGATCTCTCTAAGCATGCCGTTGCATATAGAGAAATGTCACTTATTCTTCGTCGTCCTCCAGGTCGTGAAGCATATCCAGGAGATGTTTTCTATCTTCACTCGAGACTACTTGAAAGAGCTGCAAAGCTTTCAGATGAATTAGGTGCTGGATCTATTACTGCATTCCCGATTATTGAAACTCAAGCAGGTGATGTTGCGGCATATATTCCGACAAATGTTATCTCTATTACAGATGGTCAAATTTTCCTTGAGACAGATCTATTTAACTCAGGTATCAGACCAGCAATTAATGTAGGTTTATCAGTATCTAGAGTTGGTGGTGCTGCTCAGATTAAAGCGACTAAACAAGTATCTGGTACACTTAGACTTGATTTGGCTTCATTTAGAGAACTTCAAGCATTTGCTCAGTTTGCATCTGATCTTGATGATTATACTAGAGGTCAATTAGAGCGTGGACAAAGAATGGTTGAAGTTCTTAAACAAGGGCCATTTTCTCCTGTTGCAATTGAGAAACAAGTTGTTATTATCTTTGCAGGTGCAAACGGATACTTAGATGATGTTTCTGTATCTTCTGTAACTAAATTTGAATCAGACCTAATGCCATTTATGGAAGCAAAATATTCAAGTATTTTAGATGCTATTAGAACAGATAAGAAAATCACTAGTGATACTGAAGCAGCATTACGTAAAGCTATCGAAGATTTCAAAGCTTCATTTGCTGAGTAAGAAAGGCTTATAATGGCTAATTTAAAAGAGATAAAGCGTAAGATTGGAAGTGTAAAAAATACACAAAAAACTACTAACGCTATGAAGCTTGTCTCTTCTGCTAAACTGAAAAGAACAGAAGAGCTTGCTAAGCGTTCAAGAGTCTATGCTGCAAAATTGACTGAGCTTATAGAAGAGATTGCTCAAAAGATGCAACAGTCGAATGAAAATGGTATTGAGAATGTTTATTTTAAGGATGTTCCAAATCCTAAAAGTATTGATATTGTTTTTATAACAGCAGACAAAGGTCTTTGTGGTGGATTTAATTCACAAACAATAAAAAGAGTAAGTAAACTTATTTCTGAATATAAAGCTAAAGATGCAAAAGTACGTCTTAGAGCGGTAGGAAGAAAAGGTATTGATTACTTTAAATTTAATAATCTTGAATTGAGTGATGAGATTATAGGTCTTTCTGCAGCACCTGACTTCAAGCAAGCAGCAGAGTTCATCTCAGAAGTGGCAACTTCATATGTTAATGGTGAAACAGATAAGATAGTTCTAGTACATAATGGTTATGTAAATATGATTACACAAGAGGTAAAAGAGGATCATCTTTTACCTGTTGATACATCTAAACTTGAACTTAATGCTATTTCAACTTCTGAACTTGAGGTTGAGCCAGATGATGATGATACACTTCTTGATGCATTAGTGAAGCGTTATATTGAGTATACAATGTATTACTCTCTTATTGATTCATTGGCTGCTGAGCACTCTGCTCGTATGCAGGCGATGGATGCTGCAACTACAAATGCTAAAGAGATGGTAAAAGAGCTAAATGTTAAATATAACAAAGCAAGACAAGAAGCCATTACTACTGAACTCATAGAGATTATCAGTGGTATGGAATCAATGAAATAATTAGAGGAGAAAAAATGACAGGTAAAATAGTACAAGTCTTAGGTCCCGTTTTAGATGTGGATTTTACAGACTACCTACCAGAAATTAATGAAGCGTTAGAAACAACAATTGTTATTGATGGTAAAGAGCAAAGATTGGTTTTAGAAGTAGCAGCACAACTTGGTGACAATAGAGTTAGAACAATTGCTATGGATATGAGTGAAGGTGTTGTTAGAGGTCAAGAAGTTAGAGCAACTGGTGACTCTATCAAAGTTCCTGTAGGTGAAGAAGTTCTTGGACGTATCTTCAACGTTATCGGTGAAGCTATTGATGAAGCGGGTGAAGTAGACGCTAAAAAATACTGGTCGATTCATAGAGATCCACCAAAGTTTGAAGAGCTAAGTACAGCAACAGAAGTTTTTGAAACAGGTATTAAAGTAGTTGACCTTCTTGCTCCATATTCAAAAGGTGGAAAAGTTGGACTATTTGGTGGTGCAGGTGTTGGTAAAACTGTAATTATCATGGAACTTATTAACAACGTTGCATTGAAACATTCAGGTTACTCTGTATTTGCTGGTGTTGGTGAAAGAACACGTGAAGGTAATGACCTTTACTTTGAAATGAAAGAGTCAAATGTACTTGATAAGGTTGCACTGTGTTACGGTCAAATGAGTGAGCCTCCAGGAGCGAGAAATCGTATTGCACTTACTGGTCTTACTATGGCTGAGTACTTTAGAGATGAGATGGGTCTTGATGTATTGATGTTTATCGATAATATCTTTAGATTTGCACAATCTGGTTCAGAGATGTCTGCACTTCTTGGTCGTATCCCTTCTGCTGTTGGTTACCAACCGACACTTGCAAGAGAGATGGGTGCACTTCAAGAGAGAATTACATCTACAACAAAAGGTTCTATTACTTCTGTTCAAGCAGTATATGTTCCTGCGGATGACTTGACTGATCCTGCTCCTGCGTCTGTATTTGCTCACTTAGATGCAACAACAGTACTTAACCGTTCTATAGCTGAAAAAGGTATTTATCCTGCAGTTGATCCACTAGATTCAACTTCAAGAATGCTTTCTCCACAAATTGTTGGTGATGAGCATTATGAGTTGGCACGTGGTATTCAGCAAATTCTTCAGAAATATAAAGATCTTCAAGATATCATTGCGATTCTTGGTATGGATGAGCTTTCAGAAGACGACAAGCTTGTTGTTGAAAGAGCAAGAAAGATTGAAAAATATCTTTCTCAGCCTTTCCACGTTGCTGAAGTATTTACTGGTTCTCCAGGTGTATATGTTACACTTGAAGAGACTATTGAAGGATTCAAAGGTCTTCTTGAGGGTAAATATGATGATATGAATGAAGCTGCATTCTATATGGTTGGTAACATTGCTGAAGCTGTTGCTAAAAATGATAAGATCAACGCTAAGTAATCTTAGTTTCTTATCGTATAAAGGATAATTATGGAACTTATGAAGCTAGAAATAGTCACACCTAATGGTGTGATTTTTGACGCTGAAGTAAAACAGGTAACACTGCCAGGTAGTGAAGGTGAATTTGGTGTTTTAGCCAATCATGCTACATTGGTATCGTTATTAGATACAGGTGTAATCGTCATCGATAAAGCAGATGGAGTAGAGTTAGCAGTTGCTATTAACTCTGGGTATGTGAAAGTCGAAGAAGAAAAAACTACTTGTATTGTAGATGGTGCAGTCGCTCTCTCTGGTGATGATAGTGAGCTTGCTAAAGCACTTGAAGCAGCAAAAGAGTTGCTAAAGAGTACAGAAGCTTCTAATACAGCTATCGCATCAGCGGTATCTAAAGTAGAGCAAATTGGAAAGTCTTTTTAAATTGGGATCTCTCCTAGATTATTTCATAGATAGCAGTGCAATTACTATTTTTGTACTGCTTCTGCTTTCTGGGTATTTTATCGCTACATTTTGGGTATTTATTGATAGATTCTATATTATTAACTCACGTATATCTTCAGAAGCAAAATCACTTAAAGCACTCTATACAGGTCAGTCAAAAACAGTGGCTAGCAGTTCACTGATTTTTACTTATCTGTCTCGTGTCAATACTCCTAATAAAGCCATTTTAGAAGCTGCATCGTCTGATGCTATACGGGTTTCTACAAAAGGACTTACTTGGCTTTCAATCATTGCTTCAACTTCACCATTTATTGGTCTATTTGGTACAGTAATTGGTATACTTGAAACTTTTACAAAGCTTGGTTCTCAATCTTCAGCATCACTAAGTGTAGTTGCTCCTGCTATTTCTGAAGCACTAATTGCAACTGCAGCAGGAATTGCTGTTGCAATTTTTGCTTACTCATTTCATTTGATTTTAAAGCGTAAAGCATACGAACTTAGTTCTCTGCTCTCCTCTCAATCGGAAGTGATTTTATCTCAGGTAAATGAGGATTTAGATGTTCGCATGGGATGATAGTCCAGATTTAAATATTACACCTCTTGTAGATGTAATGCTGGTACTTATGGCAATTCTTATGGTCACTGCACCAACAATAACTTTTCAAGAAAAAATTACACTTCCTGATGGCTCTAAAAGTGTTGAAGTAGTTAAACCTAAAACACTTACTATTAGGATGGATAAAGAGAGAAAAATATATCTTAATAATGATCTCTATGGTTTAGATACATTTGCAGATGATTTTGTCAATAAATCTGTAAAATTTGATAAAAAGTCTGAAGTATATATTCGTGCAGATGAACTATTAATATATAAGGATGTAATGTATCTACTTAAAAGTGTAAAGGCAGCAGGCTTTGAAAAGGTATCACTTATAACACTATGATAATCAACAAGTCATCTACATTTATTTCTGGAATTTTTGCTTTTAGTATCTATTTTATGCTTATGGGATTACTCATTTTGTACTTTAATACTCGTGAAGAAAAAAAGCCAATTAATTATGTTAAAAAAGATGAAAAAGTTATACAGGTAGCACTGTCTACTTCTAATGAACTTAAGTCAAAAACTAAGAATATTATAAAACCTAAACCTAAATTAAAGCCAAAAGTTAAGCCTAAAAAAGAGATTAAAAAGAAAGTTATTAAAGAAAAAATAGTAAAAAAGAAAGCAGTAAAAAAGAAAGTAAAGAAAAAAGATATCAATCGTACAAAGCCTAAAAAGAAACCTTTAGATCTATTTGCAAATGTAAAAACTGAGAAAAAAAAGAATTATATACAACTAAGTGATAAGCCTAAAAAAAGTACAATAAAAAATAATTTGATTCAAACTATAGATAAGCCTAAAAGTAGTAATAAGAAGAGTGGTGTTGAAGATGCCTATTTAGCTAAAGTTCAAAGTATGTTAGAAGGGTGGCCAGCACAAAGTGAATATGCAGGAGAAAAAGTTAAAGTTCTATTATATATTAGACCTAGTGGTAATTTTGAGTTTAAACTAAAAACAGTTTCTTATAATGAAGACTTTAACATAGGATTAACCTATTATTTAGAACAACTACAAGATATTGGTTTTGGGTCGCATAATGGTCAAAGAACTTATAAGTTTGAAGCAGAATTTATAGCAAAAGAGTAAAGGATAAGTATGCATAAAACAATAGCATATCAAGGTGTTCAGGGTGCCTATTCGGAACAAGCATGTAAAAATGCATATGATAGTTATAAGAGTATAGCATGTGATACATTTCATGAAGCAATGTGGCTTGTAGAGCAAGGAGATGCAGATTTAGCTATGATTCCTTTGGAAAACTCTACAGCTGGTAGAGTGGAAGAGATTTATAGATTAATACCTAAAATGGCACTACATGTTGTTGCAGAGCATTTTGAGCCTGTTGCACATTGCTTACTCGCCTTAGCTGATGCAAAACTAGAAGATTTGAATCATGTTGCTTCTCACCCTCAAGCATTAGCTCAGTGCCATAATAATATTATGGCATTGGGCTTAAAAGCAGAGGCAAAACTTGACACAGCTGGTGCTGCAAAAGAGTTAGTTGAGTTAAATGATATACACAGAGCAGCTATTGCATCAAAACTTGCTGCTGATATTTATGGTTTACAGGTCATGAAAGAAAATTTTGAAGATAAACGTGGTAATACTACACGCTTTTTTATACTTTCACGAGAAAAAATAGTGCCATATTTTGATCCTAGGAAAAAGTATATTACCTCTTTGGTATTTCAAGTAAAAAATATTCCTTCTGCACTTTATAAAGTGCTTGGAGGATTTGCAACTAATGGGATTAACCTTCTAAAAATTGAGAGTTATATGGGAAGGCAAATGCTTCCAGGAAGTCAATTTCATATAGATATTGATGGGCATATAGACTCTGATATATTACAACTAGCTCTTAAAGAGTTGGCGTTTTTTGCAGATGATGTACGTATTCTTGGCATTTATGAAAGTAACAGAAAAAGCTCAGATTAAACTTATAATGGCTATTGTATAGATATTATTTAGGAGTAACATATGAAACATTTAACACAATCTTTACTATCGGTTTTTCTTTTAGTCGTATTTTCTTTATCTGTAAGTGCTATGCCACCTAAACAGATGAAACAGATACTTAACATCACACAAAACAGTTGGGTTAGTTTCCGTGATTTTAATGGTAAACAGCTAATATATTTTACACATTTAGAGTCTTATACTTGTGGTATAAAAGAAGTACACTATAGTATAAACTCAGATGATTTAAATAAAACATGGGAACTTCAACCTTGTGACAGTAAAAATCCTATGGCTATTACTAAAGAGCTTATCTATCTGACTATGCCATTAGATACAGCTAAATCTATAGCGGTACAAATAACTTTTATTGATGGTAAAAAGAGTAAAATAGTTCGTAAAAACCCATAAGTTGTTCTTGATATCACTTTAAAGTTTTCAATATAAAGTACAATTGATATTAATTAATGAAGATTTTAACTCAGCCTTGATACAATGTATATTAAAACACAAGGAATTACTTTGAAATATATTTTAATGCTATTATTTTCAATTCACCTTTTTGCTGTTGATGCAACATTAAAGATAGAAACTGATGTTGAACAGCGTTCACGTATTGCTATAGTAGATAGTTCTACTGTAGCTAATCCTAAATTTTTTAACATTTTACTTTCAGATTTTAAAATTTCTGGTCATTTTTTATCAGACAGTAAACGCCATGATGGAGAGTGGAATTCTAATTTTATAGACCCTATACTTAAAAGTAAAGAGTATATTGTAAAATATTTACTTGATGAAAGAAGTGGTAGTAAATTAAATATACGACTGCTTAAAGCTTCAAATGGTGATAAGATATTTCAAAAGAGTTATTCTATACCAAGTAAAAGCAAAATGCCTTTTTTAGCACATAAAGCAGTTTCTGACATTAATGATGTATTGAAATATCCTTCTATAAGTTGGATAAATCGTTATGTAGTTTTTTCAAGATACACAGCATCGCGAAAAAGTGAAATAATTTTGGCAGATTATACATTTAACTATACAAAAGCCATTATAAGAGGGGGACTTAATCTTTTTCCTAAATGGGCTGATGAAAAACAAAAGAGTTTTTACTATACCTCTTATGCAGGTTTGTACCCTACACTTTATAAAATCAATATTTACACAGGTGCTAAAAAGAAAATTGTCTCATCAGAGGGAATGCTTGTTTGTACAGATGTAAGTAAAGATGGTACGAAACTTCTGTTAACTATGGCTCCTCACGGTCAACCAGATATTTATGAATTGAATGTTGTTTCAAAAGGAAAAATAAGGGTAACTAAATTTAATGGCATCGATGTAAGTGGAAAGTATAGTGATAATGAAAATAGTCTATTTTTTGTCTCTAATAGATTGGGATATGCAAATGTCTTTAAAAAACCACTACATAGTGCAGCCGTCTCTCAGGTAGTGCATCATGGTAAAAATAATAATGCATGTGATACACATGGAGAGAAGATGGTTTATTCAAGTAGAGAGAGTCAAAAAAGTTTTGGTAACAATAAATTTAATCTCTACCTCACTTCTACAAATGGCTCAGATACACGTCCTTTAACAACGACAGGTACTAATCAGTTTCCACGTTTTTCAGCCGATGGTTCTGTAGTGTTGTTTATCAAGCACAGTGAGTATGGCTCTTCTATTGGGTATACAAATCTTCAATCACTTCAAAGTTTACTTTTCCCTCTTGGTGAGAAAAAAATACAATCAATTGATTGGTAATTAAGAATAAGGATTTTAATAATGAAAAAAAATATGATAATAACAGTAGTATCAGTTTTATTTTTAGTTGGGTGTGGTCAAAAAGCACCTAATCTTGATGGATATGATAATGTCTCTGATACAACACAAATAGCAGGTGATACAGTAACTGTTGATGAAAGTATAAATACTGAAAGTAGTGGTATGAATAGCAGTGCAGATGGCTTCCAAAGTATCTATTTTCAGTTTAATGATTTTGGTCTCTCTTCAGATATGGAAAACAGTATGGATAGAAATATACAAGTTGCTAACAGTAAAAGTGCTAAGATTAAGGTAGAAGGTAATTGTGATGAATTTGGTACAGATGAATACAATTATGCATTAGGTCTTAAAAGAGCAAAAGCTGTTAAAGATGGTCTTACTTCTCAAGGAGTAGATGCTAACAATATTGTTATGGTTACATTTGGTGAGAGTAGTCCATTGTGTAGTAGTCCAACAGATGAATGTTATGCCAAAAACAGAAGAGTAGATCTTCGTCTGGCTCAATAAGTGAAATCAATAGTTTATTTATATCTATTTACCTCCATGTTACTTTTAGCTGAACCTTCGGTCTATGGTTTTGATGAAGCATCCAGAAGTTCTCAAGGTGGTGATAAAAGAGCTATTGCTTCATTAAAAAGAGAGATAGCAAAACAGAATGAAAGAATTGACGGTTTAACCTCGCTTATTGAGGGGTTGAATATCAGCTTAGCACAACTTAGAAATAGTAACAATACCCCTGCTATCAGTGGAAGTACGCAAGAAATAGCGACACAAGAACTTATAGATATTGTGAATAATATTAATAATACTTATGTGACTAAAGATGAATTGCAAAGAGTAATAAATGCAAAAAAAGTCTATATACCTGAAAAGAAAGCAGAAGTAGTAAATAAACCTACCTTAGATCAAACCAACACATCTAAACTTTACAGTGAAGGGGTAAGATTATTTGTAAAACAGCGTTATAATGAAGCAGAAAAAAGGTTTATAATTACTGATAAAAAAGGATATAAACCTGCTGCTTCTAATTACTACTTAGGTGAAATAGCATATTATACAAAAGCATATGAAGATGCTATATTTTATTTTAAAAAAAGTGCAGGTTTGTATGATCAAGCAACTTATATAGATGTTTTACTACTTCATGCAGGTATCTCCTTGGCTTATACGGGAGATAAAGAACAAGCAAAAATGTTTTATGAAAATATTATAGAAAATTATCAGGGTAGAAAGAGTGCAAAAATTGCACAGCAAAAGTTGGAGAAGTTATAGATGAGAAATATAAAATTCTTTTTTTTACTATTTACTTTAGTATTAAGTAGCGTAAATGCAGAAGTAAATACTACAAAGAAACATGCAATAAAAATAAAACCTTTAAAGACAGAACTTGTACCTGTATCTAAAACAGTATTTAAACATATTAACTTAAAGACAAAAAAAGAAAAAACTATTGACTTAACTGGAAAAAGCTTTATCGTAGTCTCAGTAAGAGAAGCAGGTAGTGATGGACGTTTTTATGCAGTAGACAGTGATGGTACAGTTTGGTGGAGTGGTATTGTAACTTCTGGTGCTTTAGAGTTTAGAAGTCCTTCAGGAGTGTTTCCTATTATCCAAAAAAAGCGTTATCATATGTCAACTTCTTACCCTGATGCATCAGGAGTTAACAACATGGACTACATGATGAAGTTTACATCTAATGGTCATGCTTTACATAAAGGGAGTGTAAACTGGATGTCGCACGGATGCATACATATAGATCCAAAAGATGTATCTGTTATTTTTAATTGGTCAACATTTAAAACGAAAGTAATCATTACAAGACATAGTTATATGCCTTTTGCAAAAGAAGATTTACAAAAGATCTATCTTAGTAATTAAGTATTTGTTGGAATGACTTAAAGTTTAGTAGCTTTCTCATACGCTTGGGCAATAGCATCTATGCATGAGGCACGAACATTTCCCTCTTCAAGTGCAGTATAACCTGCTGCTGTTGTACCTCCTGGACTCATTACAGCATCTTTAAGTAGTGCGGGGTGTGTCTCTTGTATAAGAGTGCCAAAACCAGCAAAAAGACCCCTCATAGTAGCCATAGCATCTTCACGTTTAAGCCCTTGTTTCACTGCACCATCTGCTAAGGCTTCTGCTATAAGAGCCAAATACGCAGGACCAGAACCTGCTAATGCTGTGGTAATGTCTATCTCTTTTTCACTACTAAGCCACAAAGTATCACCAACTGCACCTAAAAGCTCTTGAGCCTCTTGTTTAAAGGCTGTATCTCCTGTAAGTGTAGTCATAGAAGCACCTACACTTGCTGCAAGATTTGGCATGGTTCTTACTACAGCTTTTGTAGAAAAATTTTGTTTTAATTTTTCTACCTTTGTACCTGCTAAGACAGAAAAAAGTACTTTTGCTTCTCCTAAAAGTTTAGCACTTACCTCTTCTACATTGGCAGGCTTGACACATAAAAGTATGGTTTTATCTGTGATGTCAAAATCATCCATAAGATATTTGTCTATTTTTATGCCTAAAGAACTTTCAAAAATATGAAGCTTTTCCATATCTCTACCTACTACTTCAATGTTATATTTGTTTTTTAAACCCTTAGCAATACTAAGACCCATATTGCCGTTACCTATAAATGTGATGGTTTGCATTATATTGACTCACTTAAATTAAATTAGACAGATTATATCATTATTAGCATTTATTTGTTAAAATAGCTTCAATTATTATGAGGATGTATTGATGGAAGAATTTTTAGCAAAAGCAAAAGAGTCAAGTAGAGTACTTACAACACTAAGTGGTACACAAAAAAACAAGATCTTAAGAGAGATGTCAGAGGCATTAAGAAGTAGTAAAGATGACATACTTAAAGCCAATGCTTTAGATATGGCAGATGCTGAGACCAATGCACTCTCTTCTTCATTAAAAGATAGGCTTTTTTTAGATGAAGGACGTGTTAATGGTATGGCTGTAGCTATAGAAGAGATAGCTGCATTAAAAGAGCCTGTAGGACGTGTGTTAGATGGTTGGTATGCTGACGCAGGGTTTAAGATAGAAAAAGTTTCTGTACCCATAGGTGTTATAGGTGTTATTTATGAATCACGACCCAATGTAACAGCAGATGTAGGAGCTTTATGTTTTAAAAGTGGTAATGTTGCTATTTTAAAAGGTGGAAAGGAAGCAGAAAACTCTAACAGAGCCATTGCAAAAGTACTTCAATCAGTTTTAGAATTAAACAACCTTCCTAACGAAGCCATAGCACTTTTGCCAGACAGTTCAAGAGAGGGTGTTGCAAAGTTGATTAAGCAAGATACTTATGTCGATTTGATAGTACCAAGAGGTGGTGAGGCTTTGATTAAGTATGTCTCAACCAATGCTACTGTGCCAGTGGTTAAACATGATAAGGGTTTATGCCATACCTATATAGATGAAGATGCAGATTTTGATAAGGCTTTAGCCGTTGTTGTCAATGCAAAGTGTCGTCGTACAGGAATTTGTGGAGCATTAGAGACTCTGCTTGTAGATGATGCTATAGCATCCGATATACTCCCACGTATAAAAGAGGCGTATGATGCACAAGGGACAGAGATAAGAGGGTGTGAAAAAACAGAAGCGATGATAGAAGTAGATGCTGCTACAGATGAAGATTATGCTACTGAGTATTTAGATAATATTTTAACTATAAAAATTGTAAATGGTGTAGAAGAGGCTATTTCACATATAGAGAAGTATGGTTCACAACACTCTGAAGCGATTATTACCGAAAACTACACTACAGCAGAGCGTTTTATGAATGCAATAGATGCAGCATGTGTTTACCTTAATGCAAGTACTCAGTTTACAGATGGTGGAGAGTTTGGTTTTGGTGCAGAGGTTGGTATTAGTACCAATAAACTTCATGCAAGAGGTCCAATGGGAGTGAGTGAACTTACAACTTATAAATACAAAATATATGGTTCAGGTGAAATAAGATAAGTTTTAGCTTATTTTGTAAGGATGACTAAAGTTTGCTTAGTTAAAATAGCAACAAAATTAAATATAATAGGAAAAATTATGACAATAACAAGTGAAAATTGTGTAGTAGGTATTGAATACGAAGTAAAAGAAGCGGGTACAACAGAAGTTGTAGATACAAATAAAGGTGCTGAACCTTTAGAGTTCATCATGGGTAAAGGCAATATTATTCCAGGTCTTGAAAATGCATTGGCGGGTATGGCTGAAGGTGAAAGTGGAGACATTATGGTTTCTGCTGCAGATGCATATGGTGAAGTAAATGATGAAGCAAAACAAGTACTTCCTATAGAGCAGTTTGAAGGTGTAGATCTTAAAGCTGGTATGACACTTTATGGTCAAGGTGAAAATGGAGAGACTGTACAAGTAACTGTAACCTCTTTTGATGATAAAGAGGTAAATGTAGACTTTAACCACCCATTAGCAGGAAAAGACCTTATGTTTTCTGTTGTAGTACTTACTGCAAGAGCAGCAACAGCAGAGGAAGCGGCTTCTGGACAGGTTGGCGGTATGCAAGGTGGTGAGAGCTGTGGTTCTCATGGAGAAGGTGGAGGATGTGGTTGTTCACACTAACTCTTAATTCAGAGGTGTAGACCTCTGAATATCTACATTTAACTACATATAAATTTTATTCTAAAATATATTCATTCACCTTTTTTTGTTATTATATAAGATATACAATACTTTTAGGAGTACTTTTATGGAAAATACAGATAATACTTTTGATATAAACATGGCATTAATGATGCTCTTTTCATCATTGGAGAAGTTAAGACTTAAAAAAAATATTGAGCTTATTTATGAGATAGACTCTAGCATTCCTAAAGAACTTAGAGGAGATGTTATGGAGTTATCTAAGTTTCTTACTCGTTTACTTATGTTTGTTTTTGAAAATACACAAAATCAAGAGATTGTTTTATCCCTTGTAGCACCAAAAGATTTTATGTATGAAGAGCCTATTGTATTTAAATTACAAGATATAGATGTAAATGGTGCGGCTATCGCTTCTTTTGTAAATGATAATTTACAAGGGGGGATGAAAGTACTTAATATAAATAACTTAAATGCAACTTCGACTTCTTTTCAAATAAGCATACCCTTTAAACTTGGTGAACTAGGGGAAAGACGTCACTATAGATTGGCTGATGAAAGTATGCTAAATAAAAAGGTATTGCTAATATGTGATAGTCCAAAGGTAGCAAAAAGTATAGAAAAAATGTTTCATTATTTTAACTATGATGTAGTTGTAGGGCTTAATGAGTATAAAAATCAAGGTAGTAACTTAACAGAATATGATATTTTTCTTATTGAAGATAAATTAGCTACCCGTAAACTTGAAAAGATGATTTTAGATGTACAAAGAAGTGTGCCACTTGAGTATGTACTGCTTCATGATGCATGTGTTATCGAGGATAAACATAAACATATAGAGTGTTCTTATCTTATAAAACCTGTAATGCAAGAGAGTATTTTTGAACTTATTACTCTACTTTTTACAGAAAAGGTAAAAGATGCAAATTTTATCTTTGGAAATAAAGATATTACTATTAATATGGATAAGTATATTGATGAAAAATTTCAAAAAAATAATATTTTTAATAAAAAAGACTCTGCCCTTAAGGATAAACTGAATAATGATATTAACCCTCATATATTGGATGTAGAACTAGGAGAAATACATGCAAAAAAGTTACATATACCATATAATTTAGAGTTAAATAAGTTTTTAGAATATTTTTCTCATTCAGATCACTATTTTAGAGAACTAGTAAATGAAAAAAAACTATGGAAAATAAAAGATTTTTGTAATGATTTAGAAAAACATTCAAAAATTATAGGTGCTGAAAGTATGATACATTTTTTAAAAGAGATTAATCGTTTATTTATTTATAATCATTTAGACCAACTACCTAGTTATATAGATAAATACCATAAGGAGTTAATAACTCTTAATAAAGAGATAAATAAAAGGTTGAAACATCCTCAAATAGACAAGTAGTTATTATACTAATGGTATGTATCCTAATTTAAAAATGGTAAAATATACAAATTTAAATTTTAAGGATAATACATGTCAATTAAATGTGCATTTTTATTTCCAGGGCAAGGTTCACAAGCTGTAGGAATGGGAGAAGACTTTTTTAATAATTCAGATATTGCAAAAGAGATGATAGCTGATGCATCTGAACGAACAGGTATCGATTTTGAAACACTTCTATTTACAGAGAATGATAATCTTGAAAAAACAGAGTTTACACAACCTGCTATTTTACTTGTATCTGCCATAGCACATAAGCTCTTTGAAAATGAGATGCCTATTAGACCTGTCTATGCACTGGGTCATTCGCTAGGTGAGTTTTCTGCGCTAGTATCGGTAGGTGCTATAGATGCCATAGATGCAGTAGAACTCGTAAACCTTCGTGGTAAACTTATGGCTGAAGCATGTGAAGGTCAAGATGTAGGAATGATGGTATCACTTGGTCTTGACGATGCAGTAGTAGAGGAAATTTGTAATGCTCAAAGAGAAGCAGGACTTAAAGTATGGCCTGTAAACTACAATGCAGTAGGTCAGATAGTTATTGCTGGACTCAAGCCAGATCTTGAACTGTTAGCACCTATACTAAAAGAGGCTAAAGCAAAAAGAGCTATGCTTCTTAACATGTCTGTAGCAAGCCACTGTCCATTACTTGAAAGTGCAACTGTCCCATTGGGAGAAAAACTTACTGTAATGCTTAAAGATGAATTTATAGCACCCGTAGTTTCAAATGTAACAGCTAAAACATACAACAGTAAAGAAGAAGCACTAGACTTACTACCTAAACAGTTAGTGTCACCTGTACTCTATAAACAGTCTATTGCCGATTTTGATGACTCTGTAGATTGTTATATAGAATTTGGTCATGGTGGAGTACTTAAAGGATTAAACCGTAGAGCAACAAAAAAACCGCACTTTGTAATCTCAAATATGGACTCATTGACAATAGCTATTGAAGAGATAGCTAAACTAGGATAATGATGGGTTCTAAAATAGCAATAATGGGTGCGATGCCTGAAGAGATAGAACCACTTTTAGCAAAACTGTCTGATGTTAATGAGGTAGTATATGCTGCTAATAAATACTATGAGGGTAACTATAATGGACAAGAAGTTGTTGTAGCTTACTCTAAAATAGGTAAGGTATTTGCAACACTTACAGTAACTATACTTATAGAGAAATTTGGCTGTGATAAGTTACTCTTTTCAGGAGTTGCAGGTGCAATTTCTGATGAACTAAATATTGGTGATCTTATCATTGCAGATGGTTTATGTCAGCATGATTTAGATATTACTGCTTTTGGACACCCTTATGGATTTGTTCCTGAAGGTGAAGTCTGTATTCCAACAGATGTAAATTTAAGAAATATAGCTAAATTGGTAGCTCAAGAGAAGGGTTTAACACTTAAAGAGGGTGTCATAGCAACAGGAGACCAATTTATAGCCAACAGTGAACGTAAAGATTGGATAGGTACTACTTTTAGAGCAGATGCTTTAGAGATGGAAGGTGCAGCTGTTGCTGTTGTCTGTTCAGCGTTAGATATTCCTTTCTTTATTTTACGTGCTATTTCAGATAGTGCTGACATGGATGCAGGTTTTGATTTTGATGCATTTTTAGAGAGTTCAGCTAAAGTTTCAGCAGATTTCATTTTGAGTATGGTAGATAGACTTGAGCAATAGACAAAGTCGTATCTCCCCTAAAGGGATTCCTATGAGTAAGAAGTTACTTAAAGTGATAGGAAAAACCAATGCAGAGTTTAAACTTATAGGTGAGGGTGATAAAGTACTTGTTGGCTTAAGTGGTGGAAAAGACTCTTTAGCTTTAGTTCATGCACTCAAACATATACAATGTCATGCACCTTTTAACTTTGAATTTGAAGCGTGTACGATCAAGTATGGTATGCCTGATGAACATTATGAGTTTTTGACTAAGCACTGTGAGGAGTACGATATTAAACATACGGTATATGATACCAATATCTTTGAAATCTCTCATGATGCTATACGTGAAAACTCCTCTTTTTGTTCCTACTTCTCTCGTATGAGGAGAGGTGCACTCTACACATTTGCTGAAGAAGGAAACTTTACAAAAGTAGCACTAGGACATCACTTTGATGATACAGTCGAAAGCTTTTTTATGAATATGTTTTACAACGGAAGTATGAGAGCCTTAGCTCCTATCTATAAAACAAGTAGAGATTTTCATCTTATACGCCCACTCATTCAAGTTAGAGAGTCTCAATTAAGAGGTTTTTCAGAAGACAATAATCTTCAAGTTATAGGCGATGAAGCTTGTCCAGCAATGCTAAAAGATGTAAAAATGCCTCATGCAAGAGCATCTACTAAAGAGTGGTTAGCAGGACTAGAAGCTGAAAATAAAGATATATTTAAAATGTTCAAAGCCTCATTTAAACACATACATGATGACACTTTTTTAGACCTTGAGCGTTGGGATAGAGACGATATAGAGGTATAGCCTAGCCTCTACTCTAACTTTCCATTTCCAAGGTGTGTTAGCAAACGCATCCTACATTTCATGGGTGGGACTAAAGTCGCCACTTTCGTTACTTTACTCCTCCTCAGTTAAATCGGTAGTATAAACACCCGTAAGCTTTTTCCAAATAATAGAGGCATTGAGTCCGAACCAGATGAGTATTCCTACTCCGATGGATGCTGCCCATCCTACTTGTTCAAATTTGTTGATGTCTATGATGCCATACTCTTGAAGACCCCATATAAATGCAGCAATGATGATAACAGTAAGAACTGCTCCATAGAGTTTTAGGCTTTGGAAAATAGATTTAATAGCAAGTAACCATAGAGCTAACATCATAAGAATACCAAAAGGTTTGAAACCTGAAAGAATATTTTCTGCATTAGAGATGTAATTAATAAAATGACTTCCTGTAGGGTTCCATGTACCAATAGCCAATGCCAAAGAGAGAACGAATGTAACCCACCATTGTAGATGACTCTCTTTTTTACCTAATTTTGTGGTTGATGTTTTTGTTAAAAAACTTGGAAGCATAATAGTCCTTGTAGTAATAAATTTTAAATATTATATCAAAAATTTTTATTAGGGTATAATACCTATAGAAAATTGTGAGCAGATCACAAAACATTAATTTAGAACGGAACAACACATGTTAGAAAAAATTCAAAATAAAACTATCAATATCGGAGAGGTTAATACCCTTAAAATAGCACGTGATACAGACTTTGGGTACTACCTTATTGCAGAAGATTTTAATGAAGTACTTCTACCTAATGTTTACATAATGGAAGATGAAATGCCTATGGGGTCACTCCTTGAAGTTTTTGTCTATACCGACTCAGAAGACCGCCCTGTGGCTACTACAAAGATGCCTTATGCTAAGTTGGGTGAGTATGGATACTTTACCGTAGTTGACTACAAGTCTTACGGTGCATTTGTAAACTGGGGATTACCTAAAGACCTTTTTGTGCCTCTCTCTCAACAAAAAGAGCATTTTACTATAGGGAAGAAGTACCTTTTACGTGTCTGTTTAGATGAGCAAACAGGACGTCTGTTTGCTACACAGAAAATAGGTAAATACTTCAACCGCGAAATGAAAGGTTTACATCAAAATAAGATATTAGATGTTATTGTTTTAGCTAAAACCCCTTTAGGTTATAAAGTAGTAGCAGATAATCAATATGAAGGTATGCTTTTCAATAATGAAATATTTGAACCTATCAAAATAGGTGATCGTAAAAAAACTTATATAAAATCTGTAAGAAAAGATTTTAAGTTAGATCTCTCTTTACAGCCTATAGGACTTAAACAAAAAGTAGGGGAGGCAGAAGGTACTATTGTTAATTTACTTAAGCAGAGTGATGGTACGTTACCTTTTACATATAAAAGTGATGCCCAAGAGATAAAAAAAGTTTTTGGTATGAGTAAGAAAAATTTTAAACGAACACTAACAGAGTTGATAGAAACAAAAAAAATAGAACTTTTAGAGGATTCTATTAAATTAGTATAGATTTTCTGATATACTAATCCTAACAGTATTAACAAGGAATGAAATATGGAATTAATGGATTTATTAAAAGTAGGTGGCTCACTTATTCAAGGCAACAAAGACAGTGCAACAACAGGATTAGATGTAGATGATATTGCTTCAGCACTTAATAAGATGCTTGGTAATGGTGCAGGTGGGCTAAATCTTGGAGCATTGGTAAGTGGCTTGGCACAAAATGGTTTAGGTGAAATTGTGGGTTCATGGTTAGGTAATGGAGAAAACAAGTCTATATCATCAAATCAAATTACTGACCTTTTAGGTTCAGATAAAGTTGCTTCATTTGCTTCAGAGTTAGGACTTTCTGAAGAGAGTGCAAAAAATGCTTTAGCAGATGCATTGCCTCAAGTTGTAGATAAGGCAACATCAGGAGAAGGTACTGTTATGGATGAGATGTTAGCTCAAGTAGGTGGTCCACAGGGTGCTATGGATATGTTAGGTAAAATGTTTCGTTAATTAATTAGACAAAAGAGGATAAGATGAAAAAGTGGCGTTTAGATTTTAGAATTTGGCATTGGCTACATGCGATGGTAGTTTTAGGACTATTAGGAACTGTATTTTTAAGAAAAACTTTTTTAAGTTGGAGAACAAACTCTGAACTGCTTATGCAAAAATTAGCAGAGATTAACCTTGAAGTGACAACAGAACAAGCAAAAATGCTTGCAAAAGCTATTCGCTCTCCTATGTGGGAGTGGCATATCATTTTAGGGTATGCTTTAGTTGCATTGTTGTTATGGAGAGTAGTACTCTTTTTTACCTATAGTGGAAGACAAAATTACCTTAATTTAAAAGAGGAGAGTATTCATAAGTTAATGGTAAAGTTAGGATACATTGGTATTTATGCTATTTTGTTTTTTATGGCTATTAGTGGATTAGTAATCCATTTTTATGAAACATTTGGTATGACTAAAGCGTTAGCCCATAGCATTAAAGAGATACATGAGTTTGTATTTTATGCTATTTATATTTTTGTACCTATGCATATTATTGGTCTGTTTGTTGCTGAGAACCAAGATGAAAAAGGTATTATCTCAGATATGGTAAATGGTGGTAAGGTGTTAGATAAATCATGAAACTAGGTATTTACCGCTAAATTATAGGTTGGCACTTAAAGCAAGTAATCTACAGGAGTTTTCTAAAATAGAAACTTTTTTTGCCATCTCTGTAATATCTCTGTCATAAGAGATAACACCAAAGCCTTTAATGAGAAGAAGGTGTGTATCGTGCTGTTGAAAGAACTTAGGTATCTCATAAGGGGCACGTTCAAACCAGTCGTCTATATTTTGAGGATCATACACAATGACTTCACCTAAAACCGTTTTGCCATGGTAGTCTTGAGGTAATACTCTACTATGTTTGAGTGAGTATGCTGTAGCATAAGGTGGCATAGTAAAACATACATATTTTGCATTAGGGATATTTTCATAAATATGCTCATGTATCAATACATCACTATTTGCTTCATTCCATCTATAATCTTTCTTTTGGCAGTCAAGCCTAACAAGTGACTCCTCTGTAACTTCATCCAATATGGTATCTTTGGTGTTAATAAGAAAATTGTCACTACTGACCCTAGCAGAGATAGAACCATGGTAAACACCAAAAAAGTTTTTGTTAAATAAAGAGAGTGAAACATGTTTGATATCATCTATAAGGTGTTTATCCATAAAAGAGCCTTTTCATCTAATTTTGGTATTATAGCATTGATAGTTAAAATGTTTAAAAGTAAAAGAAGGAAGCCTGTGAAAACACCACATATACCCGTATTATTAGAAGAAGTATTAGAGAGTTTTAATGAGCTAACAGAAGGTTATTTTGTAGATTGTACCTTAGGTTATGCGGGGCATAGTTCTGAAATATTAGCAAAGTTTCCACACCTTAAACATATAGGTATAGATAGAGATGATGAAGCATTAGAGTTTTCTAAAAAGAGACTTGAACCTTTTGAGAGTCGAAGTAAACTCTACAAAGGTACGTTTGCTACCGTACTTCCTACACTTCAAGAAGCACCTATTGTGGCACTTTTAGCAGACTTTGGGGTCTCCTCTTTACAGCTTGATAAAAAAGAGAGAGGTTTCTCTTTTAGCTCTAAAACGTTAGATATGCGTATGGATGCTAACGCCCCTTTAAGTGCCTATGAAGTAGTCAACACTTACTCAAAAGAGAAACTAGAGTATATTTTTGACACTTATGGAGAAGTACGCTCTTACCGTAAGTTAGCAGCAGCCGTAGTAGAAGCTAGAGCTACTGCACCTATAGAGAGTGCTATAGCATTGAGTGAGATAGCCAAAGAGGTGATACCATCAGGAGGGAAGATACACCCTGCGACTTTAATGTTTCAAGCGATACGCATAGAGGTCAACAATGAGCTAGGAGAGATAGAAGGTTTACTTGACGCGGTAGAAGGAAAACATTACAAAGGTGAGATTATTTCATTGATTACCTTTCACTCTTTAGAAGACCGTTTGGTTAAAAATCGTTTTAAGACTTGGAGTATGAACTGTATTTGTGACCCACAAGCGATGCGTTGTACTTGTGGTAAAAACCATGCATTGGGTAAAGCACTATCACGTAAACCTGTTGTTGCATCAAAAGAAGAACTTAAAGTAAACCCACGAAGTAGGTCTGCAAAGTTACGTAGTTTTAGGTTTAAGTATGGCAGTAAGTAAAAAGAAAAAAGTATCAATTAACGGTATTACATTTAATATGGCAAGTATTATTGTTATCTTAATGACTATTGTACTTATATTGTCAATGATTAAAATTTATTTAAGTAGTCAAATTTACTATGAGAGTAAAAGTATAAATACCATGCAAAGAGAAGTAGAAACCTTAAAAGCAGAAAAAGTGATACTTCAACAAAATATAGAATTGTTAAAATTTAAATATAAAGTTACAGATACGATTTTTGATATAGATGAGGATAAAGAGTAGCCATGAGAGGTTTTATTACGTTTGCAGTAGATAAGCCCATAATTAACCATATTTTGATGGTGTTTATGTTGTTACTTTCACTCTTTGCGTATCAAAATATTGCTAAAGAGATTTTTCCTGCTTCTACACTCGATCAAATCTCTGTTACAGGTGGCTATGTAGGGGCAAGTGCAGATGTACTTGACAAGATGGTTGTCACTCAAATAGAAGACGAACTCAAAAGTCTCTCCGAGATAGATACACTCTACACTACTATACAAAATGGTATTTTTACCATTCAAGCAGATATAAAAACAGGGAGTGACACGCAGTTAGTACTCTCTGATGTCAAAGATGTTATAGCCAATACACGACGTGATTTACCCTCTGATATGGATGAACCCATTGCAAAGATAGTTGTGCATGACTACCCCTTGTTACTAGTAGCCATATCTGGAGATGTAGATAAAACAGTACTGCTAGATGCTGCAGATGATATAAAGGGCAAGCTAGCACTCATTAAAAACCTCTCTGGTATTGCCATACGTGGTGATGCAGATGATGAAGTGCTTATCACACTTAACCAAAAGAAGTTAGAGGCATATGGCTTAGAGAAGGGAGCAGTCTACCGTGCTATTGGTCAAATTGCTTCTATCTTTCCTGCTGGAACACTTGATGGGCAAGGTGATCACTTGTATGTTTCGACTATCAATGGTGAAAAAACAGAAGAGAAACTAAGCTCTATACTCTTGAGTGTAGGGGGTAAGCAGTTTCGTCTTAGTGATGTAGCTGAAGTCAAAATGGGTTTAGGTGATTCTACGCAACTCTCACATTTTAACGGTAAACCAAATATTTCACTTAATGTAAATAAAACAGAAGAGGGTAACTCTATAGCTTTAAGTAAAGAGATACGTTTACTGTTAAAAGTCTATAACCAAAAGTATGAAAACCTTACGTTTGAAGTTTACACTGATACTTCTGTATGGATTAAGAATCGTTTGAATCTTGTATCTTCTAATATTCTTTTTGGACTTATATTGGTCTTTTTAGCTCTATTTCTCTCAGTCAATATGCGTATCGCATGGGTTGTTGCTATAGGGATACCTGCAAGTTTTATGATAACACTTGTCGCAGCAGATATGATAGGGTACAGTCTCAATATGCTAACGCTTTTAGGAGCATTGATAGCTCTTGGTATGCTTGTAGATGAAGCTATTGTTGTGGCTGAAAATATCTATAGGCATTTAGAGATGGGTAAAACCCCTAGAGATGCTGCCATAGATGGTGCAGTAGAGATGTTTCCTGCGGTTTTAACTGCAACTCTTACAACAGTATTTGCTTTTTTACCTCTGCTTATAATGAGTGGAAAGATGGGTATGTTTATGCAAGTTTTACCAGTGATGATAAGTATTTTACTTATCTCTTCACTCTTTGAAGCATTTTACTTCTTACCTCTTCATGCTAAAGAATTTTTTAGTGTAGGAAAAGTAGAAGTTATAGATGGCTCTGGTGGTTTTTGGGATAAATTCATTTTTGATTATAGAGCTTTTTTAGCCAAAGCACTAAAGAGAAAATGGTTCTCCTTGGTGGCATTGGTATTTTTTATTATACTCTCAACTGTTGGAATGTTGAAAATTACTAAGTTCCAACTCTTCCCTGAGTTTGATGCACAGCAGATTTATTTAAATGGAAAGATTGATATCAACAATGACCTCACTCAAACAGAAGAGTATGTGACACAAGTAGAAGAAGCTCTCTTAGCTTCACTAGATAAAAATGCAGTAGATTCTGTAACTTCAGTGATAGGATTTAAATTTAACCCAGATGCTAGTTTTGAGATAGGTGATAACCTTTTTCAAATTTTTATTAACTTACATGAAAAAGCCCCTGAAAACTTTTTTGATACATACATCAACCCTGTTTTTTCTTTAGAGTATGACGATTCAGACATGATAAGAGAGAGAACCGCCCAAGCCATTAGTAAAGATGTTCAACGTGATGTGATAGAGAAATTTAAAAACCAAAAAATTAATGGTAAAAAACTTTATGAAGAGTTTAATGTTTATGTTCAACAAACAGGCATAGTAGGACATGATATAGAAGTAGGTTTCTCTTCACCCAATGAGCAAAAAGTACTAGAGTCAATGCAAAAAGTGCAGAAGTATCTCACTACACTCAAAGGGGTAGAAGATATCTCTAACAATGCCAATGAGGGAGAGAGAGAACTTAAATTGCGTGTCAACGAATATGGACAGTCCCTAGGCTTTAGTGAAGGGTACATTACTACTCTGCTTAGAGGATCTTTTTTAAAAGCAGAGTATGGCAAAATGTTTAATTCCAAAGGTTTAGTACGCATCAAGATAGAAGACCTCTATAAAGAAGACACTTCTGCTATAGCAAGCTTTAAGCTCACCACTCTTGATGGACAACATGTAGTAAGGTTAGGAGATGTTTGTGACTTTATGTACCAAAAAAGTTTTGTAAAAATCTTTAAAGAAGATGGAGAAAAAGTACGCTCCATTTTTGCAAGAGTAGATAAAAGTATGACTACGACAACCGAAGTGATGGAAGCATTAACCCCACTACTCCAGGAGATAAAAGACTCTAAGATAAAAGTGATTATTAAAGGAGAAGAGAAAGAGAATGCAAAACTAAAAATAGAGATGACCCAAGCTGCCATTATTGCTGTTTTCTTGATTTTCATTACATTGGTTTGGATGTTTAATTCAATGGTACTTCCACTTATTATCCTCTCTACTATTCCTCTCTCTATTTTGGGAGCATTAGTAGGTACAAAACTTATGGGTATTCATATGACGATGCCAGGTATCATGGGACTCATAGGGCTTGCAGGTGTGGTAGTAAATGATGGGCTTATTATGTTGAGTTTTATTAAAGGAAGTAAGGACTACCATGAGATGACGCAAAAAGCAGGCATGAGATTAAGACCCATCATTCTTACCTCTGTAACAACGGTTTTAGGTTTGTCATCACTCATGTTTTTTGCTAGTGGACAAGCACTTATCTTGCAGCCTATGGCTATAAGTTTAGGTTTTGGTATTGCATGGGCTACAGTTCTTAACCTGTTGTATGTTCCTCTTTTATATGCAGTGATATATAGAGTAAAGGGTTAAAAGTCGTACCCTGCACCTAAATAAAAGTAGTTACTGCTCATTTCAGTACTAATTATGGTCATAATATCAGGCATATCTACACCATAAAAGTTTATTTTAAGATCATCTATATCCCAGTTTTTATAGCTATATCCTGCATTGATGTAAAAGTTATTTTTATTTTTCAAAATCTCTTTGAGTGAGTATTTTGCTCCAAGATTTAAAGAACTATAAGTACCAGATATATCAAATGAACTGTTGAATAACTCATTACTCATCTCTCCAGTTTGTGTGGCATAAATAGCTGTACCATAAACACTAAGTACGGGGTTTATGTAGTATTCTGCTTGAGCAGTAAGACCAAATTTGTAAGTTGCTACCTCTGTACTTGTATTTTCTAATAGCGTATTTATGGCATCAAGACTATCAACATAGTTGTTCATCTCCATAAAAGGGGTCGATATACCAGTCATTAAACCAACACCCAAATACCCTTTATGATTTTTTATAACATCATACCCTATGCCCAGATCTAAGTCCAAACCTTTGAGTTTAAAACTACTAGGAAAAGGAGTGATAAAATCATCAGGTGCTAAAGGAAAGAAGTCCATAATACTATCGGCAATATTGGTAATCTTATTGAGTTGTTTTGAACTATATATATCTAAATTACCAAAGTAATACCATGAAGTGTTAGTAATGTTTTTATGTTGTTCATGAATGGCAATAACCGTCTCTTCTATGGTCAAAGAACCCTTTATATTATCAGATATCCCACTACTCCATTTAAAATCACCTTGACCAAACCTAATATCTAATGCATTCGCACTTCCTAAACCTACAAGCAGTAGTACTATATATTTTTTCATGTTAAACCTAACTAGTTAGATATTTATTTTTATGATTATACTTAATTTAATGTTTTTATATCTTATAT
>JAYEHY010000012.1:45615-58943 GCA_034659695.1 Campylobacterota bacterium
TTATATCTTATATTGAATATAATGATATATATTGAATTAATGGAGAAAAAATGAAAAAATCATTTTTAGTATGGAGTACATGTATTATGTTTTGTCAAGTTGCCTTTGCAGAAGAAATTAAAACAAAACAAGAAGAGTTTCCTAAAAAAGAGATGCTAAAACAAAACAAAGAGATAGTTAAACTTTCTAGTGAGGAGATTTCAAAAACACTCCCTCAAAAGATAGACAAATACACTACGCTGATGAAAGTAGAAGGTAAAGAGAATAGACTACTTTATACCTTTGAGATAAATACAGGGGCAAAAAGTGATGAAGCAATTCAAAAAGAGGATCGATCACGTATGAAAAAAGCGGTCACAAAAGGTGTCTGTCAATCATCATGGAAATTTATAGAAGCCCAAATAGACATCTCTTACATTTACATATCAGCACTAAGTAAAGCAGAACTTTTTCGTTTTGATATTACAAAAAATGAGTGTCCTATAAGAGAGAGGTAGTGGATATCATTATCTTTCTTTACTTCATGAGAAGAAAGAATTAACATTGTTTTGCTATAATAATTTCCTTTAGAAAATAAAATAATAAATTAGGAATTATAAAATGAATATATTTGATGATGAAGATGATGAGTTTGTAGGTACGCCACAGTCTAACTATTTTGCTATTGCGAAAGCAGCAAATCAGAATATCGTAGAGATGGAAGTAGAGAAAATGTTTAGACGTTTTGCTATTGCAGAGAAGATGTTAGAGGAGAGAGGGCTTGAAGAAGAGCATGAAAACCTGATTAGAGCATTAGTGATAGACAAAGAGGTTGATACAAGAGTAGAGTCTCTTTTTATTGAGCTTGTAGGTAACATCGTTACTCAGTGTGAATAGGAAATAGATGTTAAGTACCGTTGAAAGAAAAATAGAACAGTTTGTAAGTGATCTTAACGACAAAGAAGTTTTAGGACTTTATGCGAAACTTCCTCATGGAAAAAGATTAAGAGCAAAGCTCATTTTAAAAATAGCAGGGAACACGCTTCCTGTAGTGAAAACCGCGGCTATTGTAGAGATGATACACGCAGCAAGTCTTCTTCATGATGATGTTATAGATGATGCTTACACACGCCGTAACAAACCCTCTATCAACGCACTTTACGGAAATAAAACAGCCATTATGTTAGGGGACATCCTCTATTCTAAAGGCTTTTTAGAGTTAAACAATATTGACCCCGTAGTCTCCAAAATAGTCTCCAACGCAGTAGTACAACTTAGCCTTGGTGAACTTAAAGATGTTTCACTCTCCAAAGCGTTTAATTTCAACAGAGAAATTTACCTTGAAATGATTTATCAAAAGACCGCTTCACTTATGGAAGCTGCAGCAGGTGCAGCAGCACATCTAGCAGGTAAAGATAAAAAAGCTTACATGACGTATGGTAGAAACTTAGGTATTGCGTTTCAAATGATAGATGATATTTTAGATATTACTATGGATGCTGAAACACTTGGTAAACCTGCACTTCATGACTTTGAAGAGGGGAAGACAACACTGCCCTACATCTACCTTTATGAAATTTTAACTGCTGATGAACAGAAAAAACTCCAATCATTACACACAAAAGAGCTCTCAGATGATGAAGCGTTGTGGATAAAAGTAAAGATGAAAGAGCATAGTATTATAGAAAAAAGTTATGCAGAAGCGAAACTTTTAGTAGAAGAGGCTATCGCTTTGATGAATGACAGAGGTGAAGATGCACTAAGCTCTATAGCTTTAGCGATGATAGAGAGGGATTTTTAGTGTATTATCAAGTCGTAAGTTTTTCTCACAAAAACTGTGAACAAGGTATGCGTGAGAACTTAGCATTTGCTAATGATGATGAAAAAATAGAGATGCTTAATCAGTTGACAACTTTTGAGTTTATCTATGAAGCATTTATTGTCTCAACGTGTAACCGTGTTGAGATAGTCTTAGCCACAAGAGACAATTTTTCAAGTTACCATGCCGTACTTGGGCTTATGAGCCAAAGAGGTGACTTAAACTTTTATGCTCTTAAAACTGCTGCAAAACTTTATGATGATGAAGATGCAGTGTCACACATCTTCTCTGTGGTCTCCTCTTTAGACTCTTTGGTTATTGGTGAGTCACAGATAACAGGTCAGGTAAAAGAGGCATTTAAGTTCTCTCATGCCAACAAAACTGCGGGGCGTAAACTTAACCGTGTTATCTCTTACGCAGTGAAGTGTGCGGCTGAGGTACGAAATGCTACAAATATTTCTCAAAACCCTATCTCTATTGCCTCTGTTGCTGTAGCTCAGGCACATAAGATTTTGGGTGATGATATACAGGGTATGAAGGGTATTGTTGTGGGTGCTGGTGAGATGGGAGTACTTGCTGCAAAACATCTGCTTAGAGTAGGGTGTGATGTAGTACTCATCGGGCGTGACATTGAAAAGGTACAAGCTTTAGCAGATAGTTTAGGTGAAAATGTAAAAGCAGATACCATAGACACACTAGGAAAATATATTAACCGTTATAGACTGCTTTTTTCAGCAACTTCTTCAAAAGATGTGGTCATAAGCAAAGAGATGATAGAGAATGAAACCTTACCAAGATACTGGTTTGACATGGCTATCCCCCGTGATACAGAAGATATGGAGTTAGAAAAACTACATCTTTATCGTATTGATGATTTACGTAGTATCTCCAATGAGAACCATGCTTTACGTGAAGAACAAGCGGTAAGAGCTTCGGAGATAGTATCTCAGTATGAAGAGGAGTTTTATGCATGGCTTAGAGCTTTGTCTATAGAACCTGTGATTAAGCAGATGAGAGAGCATGTCACAGACTCGATAAATAAAGAGATGCACAGAGCTACGAAAAAAGGTTTTATTCCTATAGAGCATGAAGAGAATATACGAAAAATGGCAGAACAAATGTTTAACCGATTTTTACATGACCCTACACAAAACCTTAGGCACTCCTCTGTAGAGAATAAGAATGCAAACTGTATAGAAGCAGTAAAAAAGATGTTTAATATCAACACGGAAAACATAGACTTTAAGCAATACAAAAATGATCATCATACAAAAGGATACACCACGTGAGATACTCAAGATTATTAATTCCTACTACTAAAGAGACACCAAATGATGCAACATTGGCTAGTCACATCTACCTTATTCGTGGAGGGTTCATTCAGTCAGTGGGTGGTTCAGGACTTTACAACTTCTTGCCATTGGGTAAAAAAGTTTTAGACAGAGTACATGGTGTTGTCAAAGATGAACTTGACAAAGCAAGTTGCCAAGAGGTAAGTCTCTCTTTTGTAACACCAGCTTCACTCTGGAAAGAGAGTGGGCGTTTTGAGAAGTATGGTAAAGAGCTTTTACGTTTTAAAGACCGTAAAAACAATGACTTTATCTTAGGACCAACACATGAAGAGATGATGGTAAATCTAGCAAGACAAACAGTAAAAAGCTACAAGCAGTTACCCCTAAATCTTTACCAAATTAACTTAAAATTTCGTGATGAAATAAGACCTCGTTTTGGTTTAATGAGAGGACGTGAGTTTCTCATGAAAGATGGTTACAGTTTTCATGCAACCGAGGAAGATATGCAAAGAGAGTTTGCATTTATGGAAGAGACGTACAGAAAGATATTTACACGTTTAGGTTTAGATTTTAGAGTAGTAGAGGCAGACTCAGGGGCTATTGGTGGTAGTGAAAGCAAGGAGTTCATGGTTCTTGCTGACTCTGGTGAAGATACTATCGTGGTATGTGATGGTTGTGACTATGGTGCAAATATAGAGGCAGCTACATGTAAAGAGAAAGTCTGTGAAGCAGAAGGACCTGAAGCAGTCTTTGCGAAGTTTCATACACCTGATACAAAAACCATAGAAGCATTAAGTGCATTTTTTCATGTTGACCCTTACTATCTTGTAAAAACTGTAGCAATGAAAGCACTTTATGATGAGGGTGAAACAAAAATTGTACTCTTTGCACTCAGAGGTTCAGATGAACTGCAAGAGGTTAAAGCATGTAATTCAGTAAAAGCCAATGAGTTAGTAGAAGTGAGTGAAGAGGAGTTAGCTAAAGCAGGTTTAGTTGCTGGGTACATGAGTCCAACAGTCGTACCTGAAGGTGTAAGTGTAGTGCTAGATAACAACCTTAAAGATGCAACTTCCATGATATGTGGAGCCAATGAAGTAGATTATCATCTTATTGGAAATAGTTTTAAAGGTATAGCGGCTAACTACTATGATCTTGTGTCGGTTCAAGAGGGAGATTTGTGTGCTTGTTGTGGAGAGCCTTTACGTTACACTAAAGGGATAGAAGCAGGGCATATTTTCCAACTAGGTACAAAGTATTCAGAAGCTTTAGGAGCAAATTTCTTAGATGAGAATGGCAAATCTAAACCTATGTTTATGGGAACATATGGTATAGGTGTAAGCCGCCTTCTCGCAGCGATTATTGAGCAAAATCATGATGATAAAGGGTGTATTTGGACAAAAGAGTCTGCACCGTTTGATTTACAGATAATTATCTCTAACATTAAAGATGAAGAGCAGGTTACACTGGGTGAAAAACTTTATGAAGCATTAAAACTTCAGGGTGTAGATGTCTTACTCGATGAGAGAAAAGAGCGTTTTGGTCCAAAGATAAAAGATTATGAACTTTTAGGTGTACCTCACGCAGTGATTATTGGTAAAAAGCTTAAAGAGGGTGTTGTAGAGTTTGTGACAAGAGAGGGTATTGTTAAAGAGACCGTAGATGCAGAGACAATTTTAGACGTAGTGGCACAGAGGATTTTATAAATGCTTTTTTTTGTTGCAGTACCTTTTTTACTACTGGAGCTTTACCTCTCATTAAAGGTAGGTGAAAATATAGGTTTTATGTGGTCTGCTCTGTGGATAACGATGAGTATGATTGTAGGTATAAGAGTACTGAAATTTTCCTCATTGTCAATTATGGGGAATATGAGTGCAGTCTCAAGAGGTAAGCTAAGTATGCAGAGTTTTCAAAATGCAAGCACGGCATATTTAATGGGTGCTATATTTCTTATTATCCCTGGAGTATTGACAGATGCTTTAGGTGTTTTAGCACTTCTTTATACTGTCTATTTGCAATTAATTGCTAAAATAACACCAGAAAAAACAAAATTTAATACAAAACAAGGAGATGATAATGTCATTGATGTCGAAATTATTAACGAGTACCCTGATAGCAACAGTCGCACTTAGTGCTGCAGCTCAGCCTAGCCAGGAGGCATTTGTAAAATATGTAAAAAGAAATATTGTTAAAAGTTCTAAAGCAGAAGTACACGGTGTAACTATTCTTGAAAAGAAGCAACACAAGGATCTTCCAGGTTGGGATATCTATTTAACAACAATGGATTTAACATTTCAAAAAAAAGAGATACATGCTCCAGAGACAATGTTTGTTAAAGATGGACTTATCACAGGACGTTTAATAAATCTTAAAACAGGTAATGATTATCGTGAAGAGATTAAACCTACAGTACCCAAAGGTATGTACAACGATGCTCATCTCCTTTTTGGAAATAAAGATGCAAAACATAAGGTACTTATTTTCTCTGACCCTCAATGTCCATTTTGTCAAGAGATTGTACCTGAAATATTTAAAGCAGCGAAAGAGAACCCTACTAAGTTGGCAGTCTACTATTACCATTTACCTTTATTGAGAATTCATCCTGTTGCAGATGTATTGACACGTGTGATGCATGTTGCACAGCATGAGGGCAAAGTTGATATGGTAAATAAACTTTATAGTTTAAAAATCAAAGCAGATGAGACAGATGTAAAGAAAATTCTTGCAGCAGTAAAAGCCCATGCAAACTATGTGGTCACTCCAGAACAGATAGATGCTAAAGAGGTAATAGATGCGATTAAAGCAGATGTTGATGCGGCATCTAAAATGATGGTTTCAGGTACGCCAACTATTTATATAGATGGTGAGTGGGACAAGATGAGAAACGGTTATGAAGCACTGATTAAATAACAAATAAAATTTAAAGTAGAACTAGTGGAAAAATTAATTATAGCAACAAGAGCAAGTAATTTGGCTCTTTGGCAAGCATACCATGTAAAAGAGAGAATAGAGACATCATTTCCTCATATTAAAGTGGAGTTAAATGAAATAGTCTCCAAAGGCGATAAAGTTTTAGACAAGCCTTTAGCACTAATTGGTGGTAAAGGGCACTTTACAAAAGAGCTTGAAGATGAGATGCTTGAAGGTAATGCCCATTTAGCTGTACACTCACTTAAAGATGTACCAACGTATATTCCAGAGGGTTTAGAGCTTTGTGCCATTACTGCACGTCAAGACCAAAGTGATGTACTACTTTCACATACTTATACCTCCCTAGATGATTTACCACAAGGATCAGTCGTAGGTACAACAAGCCTAAGACGCAGAATGCAACTTCTTGAGAAGCGTCCAGACCTTGTAGTTAAAGAGCTTAGAGGTAATGTTAATACTCGTCTTAGAAAGCTTAAAGAGGGTCAGTATGATGCTATTATTCTTGCATATATTGGTCTTTATAGACTTGACTTGCTCAAAGATATTCCTTACGTTGAAAAACTAGACTTTTTCATACCACCCATGGGACAAGCAGCATTAGGCATAGAGATAGTAAGTTCTAACGACAAAGTACGTGAAATAGCTATGAGTCTTAATGATGAAAACGCTTTTTTATGTACTAAACTAGAACGTGATTTTGTCTCTAAAATAGGAGCAGGGTGTTCAGCACCTGTAGCTGTTAATGCCATTATCAATAGTGAGAGTATCAGCATAAAAGCGATGCTTGGCTACCCTAATGGAACAAATATCATGCATAAGTCACTTACGGCTTCTATAGATGCTTGTCATACACTAGGAGAACAATTGGCTAATGAGATGATAGCAGAGGGTGCATTAGAGATACTAGCTAAAGCAGAAGAGGTAGCCTTTAAAGATGAAATGCCAGAGAGACTTTAAAAAGTTTCTCCTCTTTCTCCCATAATTTCTATAGTACCTTTTTTAAGAAGCTTTTCTACTTCTTTTGTTGGTACTGGCTTACTGTATAGGTATCCTTGAATGTGGTTACACCTCTCTTTTATAAGAAAATCTTTTTGAGAGATCTCTTCAACACCTTCTGCTATAACATTCATGTCAAGCCCTTTAGCTAGTGCAATAATTGCTCTTGTAATAGCTGCATCTTCATGGTCACTAACAATATCTTTAATAAAGGCTTGATCAATCTTCAATTTTTGAATAGGTAATTGTTTTAGATATGTCATAGATGAGTATCCTGTTCCAAAGTCATCTATTGAGATTCTAATACCAAGCATATTTAATTTATGTAGCAGTTCAGAAGACTTTATAGGATCTCTCATAATAAAGTTTTCTGTAACCTCTAGCTCAATCAAATTTGCATTACAGCCTGTCTCTTGCAGGATTATCTTTACTTTTTCATAAAGATTGCCATACTGTAGTTGTGAACCTGCAACGTTTACGGCTGTTCTAACTATATTTATATCTCCCTTTTGCCATAAGACTTGCTGTTTACATACTTCTTTTAAAACCCACTCTCCAATAGGAATGATTAAATCTGTCTCCTCAGCGATAGGAATAAATTTTTCTGGAGATACTAAGCCTTCTGTAGGATGGTTCCATCTAATAAGTGCTTCAAGTCCTATAATCTCACCTGACTCTGCTAATACTTGAGGTTGATAATAAACTTCAAACTCATCCTTTGTTAAAGCATCACGCAAAGAGCGTTCCATTAACACACGTTCAATAGAACGTTCAGTCATATCAGATGTATAGAGTTGATAATTATTTCTTCCTAACTCTTTAGCTTTATACATAGCAGAATCTGCATTTCTAAGTAATATTTCAGATTTATTAGAATCATCAGGGTATACACTAGCACCTATACTCAGTGTTATATAAAAAATATGCTTATTTAACTCTATTGGTTTTTGAAATACTTCTATTAATTTTTTAGCAATAATTTTTGCATCATTAATCTCTTCAATATTCTCTAATATAATAACAAACTCGTCTCCACCTAGACGAGAAATAGTCTCTTCTTCTCCTATAACACTTTGCAGTCGTTGTGCAACAGCAATGAGTAGTTCATCTCCAAGGGAATGACCATATGAGTCATTAATATTCTTAAAATGATCTAAATCGATAAATAAGACGACTGCTTTTTTATTAGAATGTTTTGTATGTTTTATAAATTGATCTAATTTATCAAGAAACATCAATCTATTTGGTAAACCAGTGAGAGAATCATGATAAGCAATATAGCGAAGTTTTTGTTTTCTCTTTTGTAAGTTATCATGTGTTGTTAAGAGTTCAACTTCCATTTTACCTAAGGTTCTCGATATGTAAAATGCCAAAAATATAGTTAGCACTAAAATTATGATTGGTAATATAATAGCAACTATTTTTATTTCACGAAGTTTTTCACTTATTTTATCTACATGTGATGCTCTAAATTCAAAAAGTTCATTAAATAAAAACGACTCATACTGCTGAATATATCCGATAGAATTTCGTAGTTGATTCATGGAAATATAGTACTCAGAGTTTTTATCACTATTTAACCCCTCACCCAGCCTTCTAAGTAGTGATTTATTCATAGTGTTTTTTGCTTGAAATAGAGGATTATTAAGTTGAGCTACAATAGAATTAATTTCACTCTGTATTACATTAAAGAGGCGTATACACTCTTCGGTTTGTTTACCATGTACACTAGTAAATTTATTAAGCATTTTTTTAAACTCATTATTTTTATTTAGCCATTTAATTTTATGTTTATCTAGACTATGTGTAGTTAATAGTTGCTCGGTAAGGTATTTTAATTCATACATACTATTATATGTGTCTTCTGTAACTTGTTGTTCAATTTTTAAATTATCAAAATGAAACAGAAGCAGAACCAATGCAGCTGTACTGACAATAGAACCAATAATTAAAAGCAAAAAACCTTGTATAGATAGTTTTTTAATCATATATTGTGGCATTTGTATCTATTTCCTTTTTAAGTTCAGAGATGCTTTATAAAACTCTTTTTGCTTTTCCCTGCCTAGTTTATTTGTAATCTTTTCCCACTCTGCAGCTGCTTTCTTCAGTGCCTCTTTTGGTGTTAATGTTTTCATGATTGCTTGATAAACAAGCCTATCAAGTGCCTGATAATACTCTGCTGCACCTGGTATCGTAATATCAAAAACGGTATTTTTATTAGTAAGTGAAAGTGAAATTTCATCAAGATATCTCTTTGCAGAGTCTGTTGAGAATCCGCTTTTATTCCAAGATTCAGGATCTTTAAAGTGCGAAAAACGTGAAGGATTTACAGCATTTCCGCTTGTTGCCACAAGTTTTTTACTCATTTTTGCTGAAGTCATATAGGCTGCAAAATCAAACGCAAGTTTTTTATTTTTAGAATCTTTATTTATTAAAAACATCCAGTTTCCACTGATTGAAGATACTTGATTATATTGATTATCCCAATTTTGTTCAATATGATTATAGACATCCTGTGCACCTGGTAACTGTGCATATCCAACTTTATTTTGAACGATTGAAACTGCTGAGTTTACAGCATATATACCTAAATCTGCCCAGTCAATAGCCATGGCTACTTCACCTGAGACAAAGGAGTTTCGCACATCATGACCAGCAAACTTATTCATTCCTGCTGGTCCATACTCTATAGCTCTTATATAATCTTCAAGTGCACGAACAAAAGCTGGGTTATCTATTCTAGGCTTCATAGTCTCAGGGTCAAAATAGTAAGCTTTATCATTAGGGTGTTTTGCATATGCAGCAGCTTGTGCAAAAAACTGCAGCAGTGCTACATCACCCTTAATTCGAAGTCCTGCATTTCCGTACTCTATTTCCCCATCATTGTCCCAATCCCACTTGTTAAAAAATGAAGCAATATCAAGATACTCTTTCCATGTTTTAGGAGGAGTAAGTTTATAATTATATTTTTTGAAAAATTCAATTCTATTTTTTTTATCTTCAAAAATATCTTTACGATAATATAGATTAATGCAATCCCCATCATAAGGCAGACCATATGCTATATTTGCCCAAGAGAGTACATTATCTTTATATATTGGTAATATATCATCCCACGTTATTTTATCTTTAATATTTTGAGGTATAGGCTCTATATGTCCATTACCTAAAAGTTCTCCATTCCACATAGCGATAACTACAAAGATATCATAATGAAGATTATTATCTTTAAGAGATTTATCAATATTTTTAATAGTATCGTTCCAGCTAGGAGTGACAACTCTTATTTTAGCACCAGTCTCTTTTTCAAAAGTTTTAGAGTATTTTAAGATGGGTCCTCGAATAAGGTCAGCATGTAATTTAGGGACTATAACCATTATAGACTGCCCTTTATATGGCATGTCTACTGTTTCAGTTACTTTTGAACTGTTGTCACTACAAGAAGTAAATATTAAAAGAGTAAAGATAGATAAAATATAAAATAACATATGTATAACTAACTCCTACGTTTATATTTTGTATAAATTTTAATATAAATACTAGCATAATTACTCAAAGTAAAAGTTTAATTGTAAGGAGAGGATGGTTATAGGTATTCTTCTTGTATCAATTGACCTTGTGCTTTGTGTATATACTCTTCTCTAAATACTAAATATATTATTATTTATGCTTCGTATAATAATTTAGCTTGAACTCCCTATATGCATATAGAAAATGAAATAATAACTGACTTTTAGCTATAATCTTTGCAATAAAATGCAAAAGGTTTCGTATGCAAGATGTAGTACAGTGGCTTAAAGATAATGGTAACTTAAAAGTAATAGATGAACCCCTAGATGTGGAACTTGAAATCCCTCATGTGGCGTATGTAGAAGTAAAAACAGATGACTCTCGTCCTATTCTTTTTACTAAGCCCATCAACAGAGCTAAGGGCATAGCGTATGATATGCCTGTCCTTGTGAATATCTTTGCAAGTAAAGCACTCACTGAAAAGATTTTTGCTAAACATCCAGATGAGTTAGCCAAAGGCATAGACGCACTACTTAAACTCAAACCACCCAAAGGTCTTAAGGCAAAACTTGCCATGCTTCCTAAGCTTTTTTCTCTTAAAAATGTTTTTCCAAAGCGTCTTAAAGGTAAGGGTGAATGTCAAGAAGTTATTATTCCTAAAGAAGAGGTAGATTTAGATGCATTACCTATTTTAAAAACTTGGGAAGAGGATGGGGGAGCATTTATCACCATGGGACAGGTTTACACACAAAGTCTCGATGGTGAGATGCAAAACTTAGGTATGTACCGTCTTCAGCAGTATGATAAAAATAGACTGGGTATGCACTGGCAGATCCATAAAGATGCTTCTCACTTCTTTGACCAGTACCAAAAAGCAGGAAAAAAGATGCCTGTAACCGTAGCCATAGGTGGTGACCCACTTTACATCTGGTGTGGTCAAGCTCCTATGCCTCATGGAATGTTTGAGATGCTGCTTTATGGTTTTGTACGCAACAAAAACGCACAACTTGTGAAGTCTATCACCAATGACATCTATATTCCAAGAGATGTAGATGTCGTGATAGAAGGTTTTGTAGACCCAGAGTTAACTGAAGTAGAAGGACCTTTTGGTGACCATACAGGTTACTACACACTCAAAGAGCCTTTTCCTGTAATGGATGTAGAGACTATCACTATGAAGAAGAACCCCGTATTTCAAGCGACAGTTGTAGGTAAGCCACCACTAGAAGATAAGTACATGGGTTGGGCTACAGAGCGTATTTTCTTACCGATGCTTAAACCAATGGCACCTGACCTCATAGACTACAATATGCCTGAAAATGGTGTTTTTCATAACTTAATTATGGCAAAGATGAAAACACTCTACAAGGGTCATGCAATGCAGTTTATGCATGCATTTTGGGGTGTGGGGCAGATGAGTTTTGTAAAACACGCACTATTTGTAGGTGAGGATGCTCCTGAACTTGAAGAGAGTCAAGCACTAGCAACACATATACTTAACCGTTTAAATTCTCAAAGCGTCTTCATAACCAAAGGCATAGTTGACCACTTAGACCACTCCTCTTCTGAGCAGTTTGTAGGGGGTAAGCTTGGTGTAGATGCAACAGGAGATGAAGTAGAAGAGAGTGGTATAACACTACTTAATGACCCAATACTCTTAGAGAAAATACAAGCCATAGATGCAAATGTTGTAGCGTTAAAACAGTACTTTGTAGAGACAAAAACACCTGTATGTGTCATCACTGTAAACAAAGAGAAGTCTCAACAAAAACTCATAAAGAGCTTAGAAGTTCTAAAAGAGCATATAAAACTACTTATCATTGTAGACAAGGTAAACAATGACATCAACGACCCATACATGCTTGTATGGCGTGTAGTCAACAACATAGATGCAAGCAGAGATGTAATACTAGAACCTTTCATGGCAGTAGATGCCACAAACAAAAGTGAACTAGATGGCTTCAAAAGAGAGTGGCCAGGTGACACCTTCTGTACCAAATCTGTACTTGATGATTTACAGAAAAAAGGGCTTATAGATATAGATGAAGCGTTTATTAAGAGGTTTGGGTTATTGCCGTTTGAGTAAGATGGGTTTCCTCACTGCCTTTGTTAATATTGATATAAAGACTAGAGCTTAACTTAACGCCATTGGACCCCCCAAAAAAAAAGTTAAAGCATAAGGTATAGCTCTATCTTTAAGTGATTTACTATCCCAAATATACACTTTGTCAAAACCCATATCTATATCTTTAATCCTTAGGTTTAAAACTTCACTCATTCGTAAGCCACATCCATACATGAGAAGTGCCATCAGATTATAGATTCCTTTGATGTTTTCTATCACTTCAAAGAGTTCATTTTTTGTTAAAACTACAGGTATATGTTTTCTCTCTTGGGCTCTTAGTGCTTGAATGTTCTCATTACTCATATCTATACCCAGTACCTCTTTATACAAAAATAATATCGCAGAAAATGCTTGATTTTGTGTAGAGGGTGATACTTTTTTAGTGACTGCTAAATGAGTCAAGAATTCTTCTATTTCCTTTTTTCCCATCTCTTTAGGATGCTTTTTATTATGAAAAAATATATAGTGTTTTATCCAATGGATATACGTTTTCTCTGTAGATAAACTGTAGTGCTTAAATCTAATTTTTTCTCGAACGATATCTAATAATTTCTTTTTTATCTCCATCACTTACTCCTTCAATTTAAGCGTATTTATGCTCTTTTAATGGTATTTCAATAATTATTGCTCATTTATGTTCCAATAACGGTAATAAAGTTATTAAACGCATACTTTTTCT
>JAYEHY010000013.1:0-5827 GCA_034659695.1 Campylobacterota bacterium
CAAATGATTGTAAAAATATGATATTTGATTAACATTCGCGTAGGTCGGCAGTCCCCTGACTCCGACAGATATAATGCATAAAGGAGCATTCCAGTATGTCAGTAGTTGTTGAGTTAAGGGCAACTCTTTCTTTTTAATGAAAGTTCCTGTGTTTTATTTATTTCTGCATTTAATATAAATTTTTTTAAATCATCAATATCTTCTATATCTTCTTTATAAACTTTTAATTTTTTTAATATTCTTCGACCTAAACTAGTTTTAGGTAATAAATTTCTTAGAGCAAGTCTATAGAGTTTCTCTGTATCATTTTCTATTATATATTTAACTTTTTGATACTTTATTAAACCAAAATAACTATTATATTTTTGATGATTGAAAATTATTTTTTTTGAATTAATAATTATTACATAATCACCACCATCTGTATTTGCTATATATGTAGGCTTACATTTACCTAAAAGAAGTGATTTTACTTCAGTTAAAATTACTTGAAATTTTTTGCCTTCCGCATTAATTATTTTTACATTATTTGGTAATCTTATACTGTATTTTCTAGAATAGTAATCTTGAAGACTGGCAGAGGTATTAGTATTTTTCCAAGCTTCTACTCTAAAATTAGATTTTAATATTTTTTCCCTTGGATGGTTAACTCTAGAACGAGTAGAAATATCATCAAATAAATCTAATTCATTGTCTGACATGGCTTCAAATACATTTTTTACAGCCATTATATCTCCTTTAATATTATCTCTAGTTTATCATTTTTTTCACTTAAATGCAAGATGGTGAAAATCATTTTATGAGATTTTAAAATAATCTCATCTTCATTTTGATAAATTGTCTTTAGACCTACCTTATCACTACAGGCATCTATTTCATTCGTTATTCTCTGTTCTACTTTAAATAAAATAGAACAATAATCTTTCTCTATGTTTTTAGCAAAGTGATTTGCAATACTCTCTTTTATGGTAAAAGAGGCAGGAGCAAAATCTATTACAACTTCATCTTTATCCTCAGCGGCATCCATAAAACTATTACGTAATTTTTTATAAAGCTCAAATTCTTGTGACATAGTTTTATTAAAGGATAACCCTCTATAGAGAGGTTTATCCTTTTTATATTTACTATCATAAGTGCTAAACATTTTTTCTAGTATAGTATTTGGTCTTTTTTCTCTATACTCATTTCTGACTTTTGTATAAAAAGCGTTACCGTTAACCCATTGCTTTAAAAACATTTTCTCATCACGAGAATAAGAGTGAAGACCCTCTACAATAATATACTTACTCATTTTCTACACCCCAAACCCCTCCAGCTCCTTAACAATCTTACTCATCTTCCCCTCAGCATCACTTAACTCTTTTCTATTTTTCTCCAAAACTTCAGCAGGGGCATTCGCCACAAATCTTTCGTTGTTTAGCATGTTTGAGAGTTTCATAACTGTTTTTTCTACTTTGTTCTTTTGGTTTGTGAGTTTGTCTATGATGGGTTGCATGTCTATTTCACCTGTTGGTAGGTAGACTTCTAGGTTGTCGCTTACATCGGTGATGGAGTTTTCTACCTTTTCATCTACGAACTCTATCTCTATTACCTTTCCTAGTCTCTGGATAAATGGTTTTGCCATATCTGTATCTATATTGCTATCTAGTTTTATGTAGGCTTTGTCTATCTTGGAGTTACCCATATCTATGATGACTTTGGCTCGTCTAAGAGCTGTGATGGACTCCTCTATGATGGTGAACATCGCTTCTGCTTCTTCGTCTCTTTTGATGGCTTTTGGAAAGTTCATTATCATCAGAGACTTACCCTCTTCTAGGGTAGTACCACTTAGTTTGTGGTAGAGGTGGTCTGCAATGAATGGCATAATAGGGCTTATCATTTTGAGTGTCTCTTTGAAGATGGCTCCTAGCTCTACTATGCTCTCTTTGTCAGCTTTTGAGTACTCGATACCCCAGTCACAAAACTCATTCCACACAAAGTTGTAAAGCACTTTTGCCATCTCATCGAACTTATAGCTCTCTATGCTCTCTCTGATGGTATCAACTGCGACACTCAGACGGCTTTGCATATAGCGTCCTAGAGGTGTCACTACCTCTATCTCATTTAGATCCTTGAATGTATCGTGGTTGAGTTGTAGATAGTTAGACGCATTATATATCTTGTTGGTAAAGTTTCTAAACTGCTCTAGGTTTTTGGCCCCTAGTTTGATGTCACGACCCTGTACTGCTAAGTAAGCTAGAGTAAATCTAATAATGTCTGCACTATGCTCTTCAACCATGTCAAGTGGGTCTATAACATTACCTTTAGATTTACTCATCTTAGCACCATGTTCATCTCTTACAAGAGCATGCATATAGATATCTTTGAATGGTAGCTCTTTGGTAAAGTGTTCACCCATCATCATCATCCGTGCAACCCAAAAGAACATAATGTCAAAACCTGTAATAAGTAGTGAGTTAGGGTAAAAGTCCTCCATATCACTCTCACTATAAAGCTCTGTTAGCTCTCCATTGTTTCCCCAGCCCAAAGGACTCATCGCCCATAGAGCAGAGCTAAACCAAGTATCTAGTACATCAGGGTCTTGAGTTAGATTTGTAGCACTACACTTAGGACAACACTCTGGTTCATCAGCTTTATCTGCCCACTGGTGTGAACACTCATCACATGTAAATACAGGTATCCTATGACCCCACCACAACTGACGGCTAATACACCATGGGCGAAGCTCATCCATCCATGCTGTATAGCTATTTATCCAGTGTGCAGGGTGGAAGTTGTTGTGTGCTTTTGTCTTGTCTATAGAGTTTTGAGCCATCTCATTACTCAAAAACCATTGAGTAGATATGAAAGGCTCAACGATATTTTTACATCTATAACAGTGTCCAACTTGATGAATATGCTCCTCAATTTTTACAATATACCCTGCATTTTCTAAAGCCTTAACGATGACTGGACGAGCTTCTAGTCTTTCAAGTCCCTCAAACTCTCCACAATACTCATTTAAAATACCTTTTTCATCAAATACTTTAATAAACTCTAAATTGTGTCTTTTTCCAACAGCATAATCGTTTTGGTCATGAGCAGGAGTAACTTTAACCACACCTGTTCCAAACTCCATATCAACATGAGTATCTGTAATAACTTTAATAGTTCGTTCAGTTAGTGGAAGTAATACATCTTTGCCAACTATATCTGCATATCGCTTATCATCAGGATGCACCATAATGGCCGTATCCCCAAAGTAGGTCTCTGGTCGTGTCGTAGCCACCTCTAGCTCTCCACTGCCATCGGCAAACTTATAGATCATCGTATAAAACTTACCGCTTACCTCTTCGTGTTCTACCTCTATGTCACTTAAAGCCCCATCATGTGTACACCAGTTGACCATATAGTTGTTTTGAGTGATTTGCCCCTCATCATAGAGTCTCACAAAAGCCTCTTTGACCGCTTCGTGAAGACCACTATCTAGTGTAAATCTCTCACGCTTCCACGCTGGAGTTACACCCAGCTTACGCATCTGATGGACTATGTTACCACCACTGGTCTCTTTTTGAAGCCATGCACGCTCTAGGAACTTCTCTCTACCTACCTCATCTTTGGTCGTCCCTTCTGCTATGAGTTGCTTCTCTACGATATTTTGTGTGGCTATCCCTGCGTGGTCCGTTCCTGGCTGCCAGAGAGTCTTGTGACCATCCATTCGCTTATAACGCGTGATGATATCTTGGAGTGTAAAAGTAAGGGCGTGACCGATATGTAGACTACCCGTGACATTGGGAGGGGGCATCATCAAAGAGAAGGTTTTTATCTTACCACTCTCATCTGCTTCTTGAATAGTTTTATTCCCATCTACCTCAAAATAACCTCGTTCTTCGCATAGTTTATAGTACTTGTCTTCTACTGCTTTGGGGTCGTATTTGTTGCTTACTTTTTCACTCATTAGGGTTCCATTATGTTAAATTATTGTCGCGATTATAGCTAAAGGGTGCTTAGGATTATAAATTATGCTTTAGCAGCTTCTTCTAGGGCTTTTTCTCTTAGCTTGTCTTTCTTACTTTTTTTCTTACCCTTCACTGGGGCAGGACCTTTTACTTTTTTAGGGGCTTCACCTTGAAGTTCAAATCCTGCTATCTGCTCTCTTTCTAGTTTGATACCACTTCTTTTTTCTATGAGTTTAAAATGCTCTTGCTCCTCATGCCCTATAAAGGTAATGGCAAATCCACTTTTACCTGCACGTGCAGTACGTCCAATACGGTGAATATAGTCTGCTGGAGAACGTGGTAGGTCATAGTTTATAATACATGATATATCATCTATATCCAGCCCACGTGATACGAGGTCTGTAGCAAATAAAATTTGTATCTCTTTTGCTTTAAATTGCTTAAGCGTATAGTTACGGTCTTCTTGTGTTAAGTCACCATGAAAAGAGTCTGCTAGATAACCACGTTTTCTAAACTTCGCAGCGATGTTATATGTGGCTCTTTTATTGGTCATAAAAACCAATACAGACTTCCACTTCTCTTTTTTCATAAGCATTCTAAGTAGTGAACCTCTGTTTTCAGGGTTTACCTCTATGACACGTTGATCTATTTTTTCTACGACTTCTGTTTCACCCTCTATCGTAACTTCAACAGGGTTTTGAGTAATCTTTGCAGCAATGTCAAGCATTTTTGGTGGATAGGTCGCGGAGAAGAGAAGATTATGTCTTTTTTTAGGTATCGCTTGAAGTATAAGGTCAAGCTCCTGTGAAAAACTAAGATTCAGCATTTTATCTGCTTCATCAAGCACTAAGTACTCTAAGTGAGAAAGATTCATCTGCTTTTTACTTAATAGATCTAAAAATCTACCAGAGGTAGCTACAAGGACATCACAACCTTTTTGTATAGCATAAAGTTGATCTCCTATGCTCTCTCCACCTATAACGGAAACTACTTTAGGTTTACGTGACAAATACTTACTAAAAGTAGAAAAGTCTTCAGCTACCTGAAGGGTAAGTTCACGAGTAGGAGTGAGTACTAATATTTTTATTTTGGCTTTTCCTTCAAGAATATTTTGAGACCACAACTCCAAAATAGGCAATACAAAACTTGCACTCTTACCAGACCCAGTTTGAGCTTTCACCATAACATCATGTTTATCTAAAATAAGGGGAATAACTTTTTTTTGAACAGGAGTAGGGGTTGAATAGTTGTTTTCCTGTAGAGATTTTTCTATGTTAATTGATAGATTTAAGCTTTTAAATGACATTGGGTTTCCTCTTTGTTGAGTCTTTTTTAGGTATAGTATTATACTCTAATTGAAAGTTAGACTGTAAATATCATTTATTTACTTTTTTTTAGAGTATAATCATTCATGCCATATCAAAAACAAAAACAACCAACATTTAGACAATTTTGTGAGGATTGTAGTGTAGATTATAGTACCTGAACATTCTCTGTATTATTGCTTGTGTTATGGGGTGAGTTTCTAAAGTGGAGATTGAACGGCAGGGGTGTAGGTTTTTGTTGAATTAAAAGAGTGTAATGACAACAAAAATAAATGGATTAAGAAAGCAGACTCGCAATTAAGAAATACTATTTTACATTTTAACGATAACCATACAATTTCAGATTATAATAATAAAACTGCTTATATATCTAATAATCAACACCCTAACTTTCGTTCATCACAAAAAGAAAGAATGCAAAAGTTTAAAGATGATACTAACTTAACTTTCGCACCTAAACCCAAGCAATTTCTGAGTCACATCCTGCAATACAGCGATAATACTTACTAAATCCTCATTTCTATTTACAATATCTTCAATTTTAGCTATTTCATCAAGTATTAT
>JAYEHY010000014.1:0-9360 GCA_034659695.1 Campylobacterota bacterium
TAGCTATCTTAATATCATCTTTTGCAAAGGTATCATCTTCAAGCATACCGTCTTTGATATAACTCATAGCCATATAAAGTTTTTTATCTTGACTGTCGTATGCTACACCTTCCATTTTATTCCACTCAGTTGTTGCACCTAAAAGTGCTGCATAACGACGAGGCTCTAGTGCTGCGGCAACTCTCTCTTTCCTTGCTTTAAGCTTCAAGTACTCAACACCATACGTATGTCCTGCTTTAATAGCTGTATATCCTGCTGGTACTGTACCATTGGTATCTTCTTCTGTTTGATACTCGAAGATGTCATCAAATGTGTGTGAATCAGCCCAAGATTTTACTTCTGTATCTGTAGCATGACCTAATTTGATCCATGATAGATTTGCACTTCCTCCATCAGATCCAGCAGGACTTGTCTGTGTCCATTTAGCCGCATAGATCGTACCTGCTGTCAAATCATTTGCCTTATCTGCTATGTACATAAACATTCCGACATTTCTACCATCATCACCAAAGTATGCTGTTCTGCCATCATCGAGTACTTTAGCCATCTCCCAAGTACCTTTACCCATAGAGTAGTGTTTTACGATCTCCGTAGAGGCATCACTTTTCACTTCAACTTCTGTAATAAATCCATAGTGATAAGGGTTTGCCGTTTTAGTATTTTCAAAATAGACTTCAGTCAGTGCCTTGATACCAGCTTCTGTTTTATCATCTCTATATCCAGCGGTAAAATAAAGATCATAATCCTCTTCACTTCCTAAGTGTGTATTCCATGGAGTTTGAGAACCAAAACACGGAATCCATAGACCATCAACACTAGAAAAATCGAGTGCTTTCTGCTCTACAGCGTTTAATTTACCACTCTCATCTTGCTCTATAGAGGTAAGTAACATATTCATCGGCATTCTTGAATACCAATCTTCAACCTTGTATGCTTTTTCACCACTGCTTAAGATCCAGTCATACTCTAAGTGAGATACTAGGAATAGTTTCCCACCTACACTTAAAAGTGAGTTTGCATCTGGTGTTTCAGCCAATACAGGTTTTCCATAAGGATCCATGATTGGCTCCATTTTAGCATTATAAAGCTGCCCTGCCTGGTGTGCATTGGTACCCACTTTATCTTTTACATTAAAAAGCGTATTATACGTTAATGCATGTTCAGTATATTCTGTCTCTGAAGTATATACACGCACTTTGGCTTCTGAATAGGCTTTAGCCATATTATCTCCTGTAGGAGCAGCCATGCCTATAAACTCAACCTTGGATGCTTTGATCCCTGGTTCGTCATCATTATTATTACTACTAGTACATGCAGCAAGCCCTAACCCCAATACGGCTACTGTAGCCAAAGAGATCCAATTTTTAATCATTATGTATACCTTTAATATAATTTTTTCATTCAAAGATTATCGCTAAAGTGTAACAGTCCAGTAACATACTGACAACATAAATATTATAGGGGTATTTGGATTTGGTATAAATATATTTAACCCAAAGGATTGACAAAACCACTGAGGCATCTTTTAGATTCATTTAGATAAAATTTTAAAATAAGTTGGAAATGATTTAAGCTATTTAAGAAGTGCTTTTAGATGTTCCTATAATAGACTTCTTGCAAAACCTGGAAGTGATGCTTTAGCTTCACCGTGCGACGAGGCTAAAGCCATCGTTTCCGATAAGTTTTGCAAGAAATCTAATATAAAAGAATTTTAAATAAGGTTAAAATGAAAATTTTGCATACATCAGATTGGCATCTTGGTCAAAAATTTATGGGAAAAAGTAGAGAAGATGAGCATAATTCTTTTCTATCTTGGACTTATGAACTAATTAAAAAAAAGAATATTGATGTTCTTGTAGTTGCTGGAGATATATTTGATACAGGTAATCCACCTAACTATGCACTTGAACTTTACTATAACTTTTTAAAAAAGCTTTTCTCAATACCAAATTTATATGTGATTATCACAGCTGGTAATCATGATTCTGTCTCCACATTAAAAGCACCAAAGCAACTACTAGAGTTTATGAATGTATTTGTTATCACTTCAGGAGATGAAGATGAGAATGAAGTTATACCTATTTATAAAGATAAAAAGCTACAAGCTGTAGTTTGTGCTGTGCCATTTCTAAGAGATAGTATTGTTAGACGTGCAGTAAGTGGTCAAACAATAAATGAAAAAGAATCTTCACTAAATACTGGAATAAAACAACACTATACAGATATATATGAAGAAGCCATAAAACTAACTGCTGAAGATAATCTTCCTATTATTGCTACTGGACATCTTACCACTGTAGGAAGTAGAACTAGTGAAAGTGAAAGAGATATTTATATAGGTGGTAAACTTGATATAGGAAGTGATTTTTTAGGTAAGTATTTTGACTATGTAGCTCTTGGTCATCTACATATAAATCAAACAGTAGGTTGTGAGCATGTAAGATATAGTGGTTCCCCTATTCCCCTTAGTTTTTCAGAAAGTAATCAAAATAAAAAAGTAAATATTATTGAATTTAAAGATAACAAAGTAGAAATAGAAGAGATAGAAATACCTCTTTATAGAAAACTACAAGTGCTAAAAGGTAATCTTGAATCTATTAAAAAAGATTTAAAAGATATAGAAGATAAAACAACATGGATTGAGATACACCTAAAAGATGAAAACCCAATGTATGCAAATCAAGCTATAAGAGAATATGCAGATGAACATGAACTAATAATACTAGCTATTAAAACAGATAGAACAGAACAAAAACTAAAAGCAAAAGAGTTAAAAGTTACAAGTTTAGATGAGCTTACACCTATTGAAGTATTTCAAAGGAGACTAGAACTTGATGAGCTTGAAGATGAAGAGTTTAGTAAAGTATTAACAAGAAACTTTAAAGAAGTAGTAGAAAAGGTATCTGTACAATGAAAATATTAAAACTAAAAGCCTTAAATATCAACTCTCTAAAAGGTGAGTTTGAGATAGATTTTACTACTTTTTTAAATAATAATGCACTTTTTGCTATCATAGGACCTACTGGTTCTGGAAAGAGTACTATACTTGATGTTATCACTTGTGCTTTGTATGGAAGAACACCAAGACTTAAAAATCCAAATGATCTTATGGCACGACATACTGGTGAGTGTTTTTGTGAGGTTGAGTTTGAGATAAAAGGGGAAATTTACAGATCCTCTTGGACTCAAAAGCGTGCAAGGAAAAAAGCTGATGGTAAGTTTCAAACTGCAAAGATGGAACTATCAGATGTAGAAGCTTCAAAAGTTATAAAATCAACACTAAGAGATGTACCAAAATATATAGAAGAGTTATCTGGATTGGATTTTGATAGGTTTATTCAATCTATGATGTTAGCACAAGGGAGTTTTGATGCTTTTTTAAAAGCAAAAGAATCAGATAGATCTACACTACTTGAAAAGATCACAGGTACACAAATCTATGCAAAAATATCAAAAGAGATATATGATACCTACTCAATACAAAAAGTTCAAATAGACTCAGATAAAAAGATACTAGAAGCCACACAGTTATTAGATACTAAAGAGGTAGAAGAGAAAGAAAAAGTTTTAAAAGATAATAAAAAAGTAAAAGAGGAGTTAGATAAAAAAGAGAAAGAACTACTCAAAATAAAAACTTGGCTAGATACCTTAGTCAAACTAGAATCAGATGATAAAAAATATAGTGAACTTTTTAAATTAATCGCAAAAGAGAAAGAGGATAAAAAAGAGGAGTTCACAAAACTAGAACTTGCAAATAAAGCTTTGGATATTCAAGCAATCTATCAAGAGAAAAACACACTTTCAAAAAATATAGATATAGAACTAAAACAGTTGGAGAAACTACAAAGTGAGTTTAAAGAGATATCTAATCACATAAAATCACAAGAGCTTTTAGAAAAAACTACAAAAGTGGAGTTTGAAGAGGGTAAAAAGTATTATGAATCACAAAATGAAAAACTAATAAAGATACAGATACTACAAACTACAAAAGATGAAAAAAAGAGTTTTCAAAAAACGATAGAAGATAAAATTGTAGTAGATAAAAAAACTTTATCAGATCTTTTATATATAGAGTTTGATAAGTTAGCAGAAGATGAAACTTTAATAGATACAAACTATACTAAACAAAGCAAACAAATAGAACAGCTAAAAGAAGAGTTAGAAAACAGTGAAAAGAAGTATAAAGATCTAGAAGAAAAATCTAAAGATAAGATAGAAAAAGAGACTCACTATAGAGAATCTATCAAAAAAATAGACTTACTCCAAACTGCACTCAAAGAGTATGAGAAACTTGTGGTAAATATCCAAGATGAAAATAGGGTAACAAAAAAACTAGAGCAAGAGATACAACAAACTACACTTTTAAAAGATGAAAAATCTAAACTGATACAACAACTAGAACTAAATCTAAAAACACTCAAAAGTAAAAGGGAAACAGAACTTTTAATAGTCAAATATGAAGATGATAGAGCTAAACTAAAAGATAATGATGAGTGCTTTTTATGTGGATCTACAAATCATCCCTATATCAATCATAGCTTAGATATAGACCTAGATCAAACGACAAATTTACTTACTATACAAGAGAGTACTCTTGTAAAGGAGAGTGAGGTTTTTAGATCTTATGAGATAAGTTTAGCTACAAATCTAAACAGAGTTGAAACCAATAGTTTAGAACTCAAAAAACTACAAGATCAAAAAAATAGTTTGGAGAAGTTTTTTAAAGATTTAGATTTTCAAGTGGAACCAAGTTCTAATATCTCTTTAGAGGAGCAAAAATACCAAATAGAACAAAACCTAAAAGAGATCATAGACCTAAGAGAGTCAAAAGAGAAACTTCAAAGAGAGATAAAGAGCTTACAAAATCGTTATAATAGTAAGGTGCAAAAAGATATAGAGATAAAAAATATCCTCAATAGTTTAGATACAAATAAAAAAGAGCTACAAACAGTTCAAGAAGATATAGAGGCTTTAGTAAAACAAAGTAGATCGATACTAGATATAGAAGATATAAAAAGTTTTGAAAAAGATCTAATAAAACAGTTTGAAACTATCCAAGATAGATATAACATAGTTGTAAAAAAGTTAGCGACATTAGGTTCAAAAAAAGAGTCATTGGATACTCAAATAATAAAGCTAAAAGATAAACAGCTAAAAGATAATACAAATTTACAACTACTAAAACACAACTTTGAAAAGGGACTAAAAGAGAATGGTTTTAGTACAAAAGAGGAGTTTGAAAAAGCACTTCTACCAAAAGAGCAAAGGGAAGAGCTAACAACTCTATGTAAAAATATAGAAGATAGATACAAAGCGTATCAAACCCTAAAAGAAACCACCTCAAAAACACTAATAGAACACAAAAAACAAGATATAGAGATAAAACCAATAGAAAAAATAGAAGAAGAGCTTAAAGGGTATAAACAACAAATAGATGAACTACAAGCAACTATTGGTGAAATAACAGCCATACTAAATAGAGATAATCAAGATAGACAAAAACATCAAAAAAAGATAGAAGAGCTAGAAAAGAAAAATGAGACTTTCAAAGTCTGGGTAAAACTAAACGATATGGTAGGCTCAGCAGATGGAAATAAATTTGCCAAGTTTGCTCAAGGTATCACCCTAGATCAGCTAATAAACCTAGCAAATAATCATCTAAGCGCACTATCAAATAGATACGAACTACAAAGAAGTAGTGAACAAAAACATATCCTAGAGATAGAAGTAATTGACAGCTACCAAGGGGATGCAATAAGACCAGTTAGCACTCTTTCAGGAGGTGAGAGTTTTATAGTAAGTCTTTCACTTGCCCTTGGACTTTCAGAATTAGCAAGTCAAAAGATAGCTATAGATTCACTTTTTTTAGATGAAGGTTTTGGTACACTAGATGAAGATAGTTTAGAAACAGCATTAAATGCTCTAAATCTGCTTCAAAGTGGTGGAAAGATGGTAGGTGTGATCTCTCATGTGGAAGCACTGAAAGAGAGAATACCATTGCAGATAAAAGTTGTTCCTAAGGGTGATGGGACGAGTTTTGTTGAGATGAATTAAAAAGGGAAAAGTGATGACAGATAAAGTTGCTTGGATTCACATCATAAGCGTATATCAGTCATAAACTGATATACGTAGATACTTACTTAGCAGCAGGTGCAGTTTTAGTAGTATTTGTTTCTGGTGCAGTTTCTGTAGCAGGAGCTGCTTCGCTAGCGAATGCAACTGTTGCTACAAAAAGAGCAACTAATACAAGTGCTTTTTTCATACTTAAAATCCTTTCTTTAATAGATAAAAAAGTATAGCATCTTAATTCTTTATAAAATGTTTTTCAATATAGACTTGTAATTAAAATGTTATTTTTACCATAGAAAATGTTAAACTTATATGAGTAAGGAGCATCATAAAACCAAACACAGTAATTAAAAGTAGTAACACTAAATGGCAGTGTTTTAAATAGACTTATTAGTTTTAAAAAAGTAGTATCTCTTTTAAGCTACAAAAGCTATAATCACGTCATGAAAGAAAGTTTACTAATATTCGCTGGGGATTTAAAAAATTCTTTTAAAGACCTCCTTCCCATTATTATTGTTGTGGCACTGTTTCAAGGTTTTATTATTCAAGCAGTACCAGAGAACCTTACATCTATTGTTATCGGTTTAACTATCGTTGCTGTAGGGCTTGCACTGTTTATACGAGGTTTAGAGTTAGGTATTTTTCCTATTGGAGAAGGGCTTGCTATAGATTTTGCAAAAAAAGGGTCAGTATTTTGGCTTCTAACTTTTGCCTTTACTATAGGGTTTTCTACTACAGTTGCAGAACCAGCACTGATTGCTATAGCAGATAAAGCAGCTGTAATATCAGATGGATTAATTGATGCATTTTGGTTACGTATGACTGTTGCACTCTCAGTTGGTTTTGCCATTGCATTGGGTGTACTTCGTATTTTACTAGGTCATCCTATTGCTTACTATATCATCACTGGATACATCCTTGTAGTAGTCGTTACATTTTTTGCCCCTGTTGAAATTATTGGACTGGCATATGACAGTGGTGGGGTAACTACATCTACTGTAACTGTACCGCTAGTAGCAGCTCTAGGTATTGGTCTTGCATCAAGTATTAAAGGACGTAATCCTGCTATTGACGGTTTTGGACTTATCGCTTTTGCTTCACTTACTCCTATGATATTTGTACAAATATACGGTATTATAGTATATAATCTAGCAGATACAAGTGCCATAACTCCTGTCGTTGTAGAAGCGGTAGAGACAACTAAAGCTGTAGCAAGTAACTATACTTTTTCTGCTTATGACACATTTATGGATCTTATAAGTGTCATTAAAGATGTTGCTCCAATACTTATAGCCATATTCTTTTTTCAGTATGTAATTATTAAAAAACCCGTAGCACATTTACAGAAAATCGTTACGGGTATTATTATGGTAATCTTAGGTCTTTATGCTTTTATCGTAGGTTTAGAGATGGGGCTTTTCCCTATAGGTGAGACTATTGCTTACCAGCTTACTGATATGGGTAATAATCTACTTATCTACCTTTTTGCTTTTCTTATAGGTTTCTCTACCACAATGGCAGAGCCTGCACTTTTGGCTATTGCTATTAAGGCTGAAGAGATAAGTGAAGGAAACATTAAACAAAATATACTTAGAATTGTAGTAGCATTAGGTGTAGCCATTGGTATAGGACTAGGTTCTTATCGTATTGTTGCAGGTGACCCTATTCATTACTATATTGTTGCAGGGTATATATTGGTTATTATATTTACCTATTTTGCACCTAAATATATTGTACCTATTGCTTATGACAGTGGAGGAGTAACCACATCAACTGTAACCGTACCTTTAGTAGCAGCCTTAGGACTTGGTTTAGCAGAGAATATTGAAGGTAGAAACCCTCTTATCGATGGTTTTGGACTTATCGCTTTTGCTTCACTTTTTCCTATGCTAACAGTTATGGGCTACGGTATATATGCACAATACAAACAATCTAAAAAGGAGTCAATCATATGAAATTTACCGCATTAGTTGCAGTTATTCAAGATAAAGATGAAGAAGCTGCTATCAAAGTAGCTAAAGAAGCAGGTGCAGGTTCTGTAACTATTTTACATGGAAAAAACATTGGATTAGAAGAGAAAAAAGTCTTTTTTGGATTAACACTTGAGGAGAATGTCTCAGCATTACTTTTTATATTGCCAAGAAGACTCTCTATGAAAGTAATGAAATCATTACGTGAAAATTTTGATTTAGATAATCCTGAAAACAGTGGTTTTGCATTTACTATGCCTCTAAGCCATGTAGCAGGACTAGATACAGAAGAGCTTCATAAGTTTGAAGATGACATCAAAACAATGATATAAAGGAAGATAAAATGTTAGTAAAAGAAGTAATGACACCAAAAGATAAGTTAGTATGCATATCACCTATGGCAACGGTAAGAGATGCCTTGAAATTAATGAAATCTGAAAAAGTACGTTCCGTCATTGTAGAAAAACCCAACGATGATGGTGCCTATGGACTTGTTACATTTAAAAATATTTTACAAAGTATAGTAGCAGAAGATGGAGATATAGACCTATTAAATGTCTATGACATTGCAGCGACTCCCGCTGTGTCAGTATCTACTCAACTAAATGTTAAGTATGCTGCTCAAATGATGGTTAAAAGTAGTATTAAACGTTTACTTGTTATTGACAACAATGAACTTCATGGTATTTTAACAATGACAGACATTATTACTATACTTATGGAGAGTGTAGAATAAATTTTTAATTCCCATAAAAATAGATAAATATATCTTTTTTTATGGATTATCTGCTATACTCCACCTATGAAAAAATTAACCTTATACTTATCAATCTTATTAATCGTTTTATTGTCGGGATGTACGCAAGTAGTAACAGCCCCTATTTATGTTGCAGGTGCTGCAGTTAGTACCAGCATTGCTGTTACTGGTTCAGCAGTAGGTACTGTTGTAGGTTCAGATGAAGAGGAAGAGGAAGAATAAACCCCTTTTCTTAATGTGATGTTGCATTGTTAAACTCTGCAATCTCACTCTCTACCATTGCATCTATCATTCTTACATATAAGTCATTCACTAAATTTGGTGAAAGATCTAAAGAGATAGCTTGTTCTCTTACTTTTGAGATAACCGCATCAATCCTCTCTTCAGCTTTAACCTCTTCTATACTCGTTTTAAAATGTGCAATTTGCTTAATATAATCATTACGTAGTGCGATAAGCTTTACTATCTCTTCATCTACACTATCTATAGCATTTCTAGCTTCATTTAGTGTAGTACATTGTTTTTCTTGCATGGGAATATCCTTAGAAAATTATTAAATTATTA
>JAYEHY010000014.1:9460-23496 GCA_034659695.1 Campylobacterota bacterium
AAATTATTAAATTATTATAGCTTAAAATGGATAATAGGGAAATGGTGAAATGTGATATTGTAAGGCGAACTAAACTGTTCGCCCTTTATTTAATTTACTCTACTTCTGCATCGATAACATCGTCATCATCAGCTTTCTTACCTTCTGGTTTTGCTCCACCTTGCTCTTTTGCATACATAGCTTCTGCTAATTTATGACTTTTTTCAGTTAAAGCTTTCACTTTTTCTTCAATCTGCTCTTTTGTAGCAGCATCATCTTTAAGTGTCTCTTCCAAATCAGTAATAGCAGCTTCAATACCTGCTTTTTCTGTAGCATCAAAGTTTTCACCCAAATCAGTTAAAGATTTTTTTGTTTGGTGAATCAGTGCATCTGCTTGATTTCTAGCTTCAACTACCTCTTTTCTTTTTTCATCTTCAGCTTTGTTTGCTTCAGCATCTTGTACCATTTTTTCAATCTCTTCATCACTTAGTCCACTCGAACCAGTAATCTTAATCTCTTGAGATTTACCTGTACCTTTGTCAGACGCAGACACAGTCAAAATACCATTTGCATCAATATCAAATGTTACTTCAATTTGTGGTACACCACGTGGAGCTGCTGGGATGTCTCTAAGTTCAAACATACCTAGTGATTTGTTATCTTTAGAGAACTCTCTTTCACCTTGAAGTACATGAATACTTACTGCTGGCTGGTTATCTTCAGCTGTTGAAAATACTTGAGACTTTTTAGCAGGAATCGTCGTACCTTTTTCAATAACCTTAGTTGTCACTCCACCTAAAGTCTCTATACCAAGACTCAATGGTGTAACATCAAGAAGTAGTACATCTTTCACATCACCCGCAAGTACACCACCCTGAATAGCAGCACCTAGTGCAACAACTTCATCTGGATTAACTGACTTGTTAAGCTCTTTACCAAAGAATTTTTTCATCTCTTCTTGAACTAAAGGAATTCTTGTTGAACCACCAACCATTACAATTTCATTAATTTCAGAAGTGCTAAGGCTTGCATCCTTAAGTACACCCTGAACTGTTCTAATCGTACTTGCTACCAAGTCACCAATTAGTGATTCAAACTTAGCACGAGTAATTTTTGTTACTAAGTGTTTTGGTCCAGAAGCATCTGCTGTAATAAATGGTAAGTTTATCTCAGTCTCAGTTGCTGAAGAAAGCTCTTTTTTTGCTGTCTCTGCTGCATCTTTAACACGTTGAAGTGCCATAACATCTGCTTTAACATCAATACCAGTTTCAGCTTTAAACTCATCTGCTACATAGTCTATAATCTTATTATCAAAATCATCTCCACCAAGGAACGCATCACCACCTGTTGCCATAACTTCAACAACACCATCACCAGTCTCTAGTGCTGTAACATCAAATGTACCACCACCAAGGTCATAAACTACGATTTGCTCAGACTCTTTTTTATCAAGACCGTATGCAAGTGCTGCAGATGTTGGCTCATTGATAATACGAAGTACATTAAGACCTGCAATCGTTCCTGCCTCTTTTGTTGCTTTTCTCTGTGCATCATTGAAGTACGCTGGTACAGTTACAACTGCATCACTGATAGTCTCACCAAGGTATGCTTCAGCATCCTCTTTCATCTTTATAAGAACTTTTGCAGAAATCTCTTGAGGTGTATATGTTTTACCTGCTACTTCAATAGCACAAGCTCCACTACGGTCAACTATGTGGTATGGAAGTTTAGATTTTGCCTCTTGTGCTTTATCTTCACTCATCATAAGACCCATAATTCTCTTAATAGAGTAAATCGTCTTCTCTGGGTTTGTTATCGCTTGTCTTTTTGCTGCTTCACCTACAAGTACTTCACCCTTGTCTGTAAATGCTACAATAGAAGGCGTTGTATTCTTACCCTCTTTGTTTGCAATAATCTTTGCTTCACCATTTTCAAATACTGCCATTGCAGAGTTTGTTGTTCCTAAATCTATTCCTAATACTTTTCCCATATTATATTTCCTTTAAAATTATTTTATTTATTTCTTCCATCTAGGAAGTGGAGACTTTAGTCCCACATTGAAAGTTAAGTTGCAAAGTGTGGGTGGGACTAAAGTCTCCACTTCCAAAAGCAAACTAACTTAATTATTTACAGGTTGAAACCATCGCAGGACGTAAAACTCTATCCTTAATAGTGTAACCTTTTTGCATCACTTGTGCCACATCACCAACTTCATGGTTGTCACTCTCTACTTGCATAATGGCTTGATGCACTTCAGGGTCAAACTCACCTTCACAATCAATCTCTTTAATACTGTTTTTATTGAGTATTTTTTTCAATTGTTCAAAGGTAAGGTTTACACCCTCTTTCATATTGTTAAGTACTTCTGAACTCTCATCTATACTCTCCATAGAGTTTAATGCATTCTCAAAAGAGTCCATTACTGCTAAAATATCTGTTGCAAAACTCTCATTTGCATACGATACTGCATTCATTTTATCTTTCTCTAAACGTCTTTTACTATTTTCAAAGTCCGCATGGGCTCTAAGAAATTTATCTTTCCAGTCTGCAGCTTCCGCTTGTGCAGTCTCAAGAGGATCAGCTTCTACTACTTCCTCTTCAACAAGTTCTGTCTCAGCCACTTCTTCAGCTTGAGTCTCTTCAAGATTTTCATTTTCCTGACTCATAAATAGAACTCCTTATAATTAATTGTTTGCATTACATTTTGTAAGCTTAGGAGTATTATACAACATTGAGTGTATCTTTGTCAAGTCATACTTGAGTCATATTGACTAAACTAAAGAAAAAGTGTAGAAGTGTGTTATTTAAGTTTTAGTTTTTATTATTAAATATTTAAGGATTTTTCGAGCTGTATATATTTTAAGTTTGTAGAAGAGATGTAAATTATGTAGTAGAGTTCTTGCAAAACTTGGAAGTGATGCTTCAGCTTCACCATGTGACGAGGCTAAAGCCATCGTTTCCGATAGGTTTTGCGAGATGTCTAGTTAATTTCATACATCCAATAAAGGGTGCATGAAATCATTGGTAAAACTAAAAGTTAGTTTCTGATACCCATATCTGCTTTGATACTGTTCCATCTAGCAAGATCAACATTCTTAAGATATCTCATAAGTCTTCTTCTTTGACCAACTAATTTAAGTAGTCCAAGTCTTGAAGAGTGATCTTTTTTATTTGTTTGAAGGTGCTCAGTAAGGTAAGTAATTCTCTCTGTAATAAGAGCTACTTGAATCTCTGTTGAACCTGTATCGTTTTCGCCTCTTGAATATTTAGCAATAATTGCTGCTTTCTTCGCCTGATCTAAAGCCATAATGACCTCCTGATTGGTATTTAATTCTCATAATGAGTGCCGAAATAATAGCATAATAACCTTTCTTAATACTTAGTGAGAAAGGTTATACCAAGCTATAATATAAATTAGAGTAAAATACTCCTAATTAAGTTATAAAGGTTATGCTATGTTATTAACACGTGCAAGTGAATATGCCCTACTCTCTTTAGATACTATTCGCAAATCAGATAAACCCATAGGCACAGAACAACTTGCAAATCAACTCTCCATCCCTAAAAGTTTTCTTGCTAAAATCTTACAAAATTTGGCAAAACATAATATTTTAGAATCACGTAAAGGTGCACATGGTGGTTTTGTACTAGCAAAAGATATTAATGAGATTACTATTAATAGTATTATATATGTAGCAGAGGGTAAACCACCTGCTGTTTTTGACTGTGCAAACTACAGTCATACTTGTCCAAATGGTGCTATTGGTACTTGTGCCATTTCTCCTTTTTTAGCAAACTTTCAAACCAAAATAGATGACTTTTTACATGACCTCACACTAGGAGATATACTTTAATGAAACAGCACGTTTACCACTTATCCCACATCGACCTTGATGGTTATGGATGCCAATACCTTTCTCAACAATGCTTCTCTACCATAGAGTGCTACAATGCAAACTATGGTCCTGAAGTACCTGCACGTCTTGAAGAGATAGTGAATAAAATAGAACAAGATAAATTTATCCATGGTGATAGAGTAGAAGCTCTTATACTTATTACCGACCTTAACCTCACTAGTAAAGAGGGAAACTGGATAGAAAAAGAGGCCGTACGTATCGGTGCAAAATTACAACTTCTTGACCATCATGCCACTGGTAAACCTGCTTCAGAGCGTTTTGCATGGTACAAACTTGACACTTCACGTTGTGCGACACTTATCACTTATGATTGGCTACAAGTTCATTACGCATTTGACAAAGAGAATGATTTAGCTAACATTGTAAAAGCAATAAATGCTATAGATATATGGGTAAGTGATGATGAACTCTTTGAATATGGGAAAGTAATGCTCGGTATGATTTCTGGTGCAAGAGAGATAAATCGTATTTTATTCCCTTCACAAGATAGAGCTTTTAAACTTTCACTTATAGAAGCAGCGAAGCAGAGAGTTAAAGACCATAATGCTCCTATAAAACTTGACGATGATTTACACCAAATCAAGAAAAGCTTTTTTAAACAAGAAAAGAACAACACAAAAGATAATCTTGTAGCCTTCTATGTAACAGACCTCTTAACCGAAGAGAAACAACGCCTTACTATTAATTACAAAGGATATAAAGGTATATTGGGTTATAACGTAGGAAATGCATCAATAATTGGCAATACTTGTATGCTTAACAATCCTGACTATGACTTCTATATGGATGTTAACTTTAGAGGTAACTTCTCACTTAGAAGTAACAACAAACTAGATGTTTCACAAATGGCTGCACATATTGGTAATGGTGGAGGACATCCTAATGCTAGTGGTGGTAAGCTAGAGGGATACAAAGACTCATTTGTATATACCAATATACGAAAGTTTGTACAAGAGTATATCGATAAAAAGTGTGAGAGTTAAATCCTCACTCTTGACTCTAGGGCACGAGAGAGAGAAACGATATCTATATTCTCTAACTCCACACCTGTTGGTACTCCTTGTGCAATCTTAGTAAACTGAATATTTAATCCTAATAGTTTATCTTCTATATAAAGTATCATTGTATCAGTTGCAATACTTGGAGGAAAAGCAAATATAATCTCATTTACTCCACCTACAGCATAAAACAGGTGTGATTCATCCATATCTTTTACTTCTGAAATAACATAATAAACCCCATCAAACTGTTTACTCTCTTCAATAGTCAAAATATCTTTTGCACTTTGAACAATACAGAGTTTAGAACTATCACGGTAGGGATCAGAACAGATACTACAAAGTTCATCTTCACTCATGTTATGACATTTGCTACATTTTTGAATAGAGTTGATACCAGTCTCAAGTGCATGAGCCAACTTCATAGCAGAAAAACCATCTTCCATTACAGCATGGTATGCTAAACGTATGGCTGTTTTTTTGCCAATAGATGGCAAAGAGCTAAACGCAGATACTAAATTTTCAAAAGCTTCTATTTTATAATTTTTCATTATGGACGTTCGTAATCTACAACCTTAGAGTATTCAACTACTGTTTTAATAAAATCCACTACCTTAAGGTGTTCAGGGTGTACAGCATAGGCATCTAATCCCTCTCTACTCTCAAATACAGTAATTATACTCAAATCCATTGCTCTGCTTTCTGTGGAAAAATTCACACCTACATCCATACTTCTAAGGGTTGGTACTGCACCCATAAGGTTTTCTAGCATCTGCTTTGCTTGAATAATATTGGCTTTTTTATTCTCTTCTTTAAATTCAAATGTAACAATATGTACTATCATAATAACTCACTTATTTTTTTATTCGTCATTATAGCTAAATTATGGTAGAATTCGCCCAAATATACCCCCTACATTATGGAGCTAAAATGACAGAAATGTGTTATTATGAAGTACTTGAAGTAAATAAAGACTGTTCAGGTGCTCAACTTAAAAAATCTTATCGTAAACTTGCAATGAAATACCATCCTGATAGAAACCCCGATGACAAAGAAGCAGAAGAGACTTTTAAAATAGTTAATGAAGCTTATCAGGTATTAAGTGATGATGAAAAAAGAGCTATCTATGATCGCTATGGCAAAGCTGGACTTGAAGGTCAAGGAGGCATGGGAAGTGGCTTTGGCGGTGGTAACATGGATGATATTATGGATATGTTTAACTCTATGTTTGGTGGCTCAGGTGGTGGCTTTGGAGGAGGATTTGGACGTACACGTAGAGATCCTAGTCAAAAATATGCACTTGACCTTGAAATAGAACTTCCTTTAGCATTCCATGAAGCAATTTTTGGCTGTGAAAAGAAAATAGACATTAGCTATAAAACATTTTGTAATGACTGTAAAGGTACCGGTGCGAAAGATGCAAAGTTAAAAACCTGTGACTACTGTAAAGGTCAAGGTCAAGTTCTTATGAGACAAGGACCTATGCAGTTTGCACAAACTTGTCCTAAGTGTCAAGGGGAAGGTCAAAGCATAGCAGAGGCATGTAAAAGTTGTAAAGGTCAAGGGTATCATGAAGAGGACGATACAGTCACTATTAGTATTCCTGCTGGTGTAGATAGTGGAAACCGTCTACGTGCACAAGGATACGGAAATGAAGCTAAAAATGGAAACCGTGGAGACCTTTACCTTACTTTTCATGTAAAAGAAGATGAAAACTTTATACGTAACGGGAAAGATATTTATGTAGAAGTCCCTGTATTCTTTACTCAAGCTATATTAGGTGAGACGCTATCGATACCTGCACTTGAAGGTGAACTTGACCTTGAACTGAAACAGAGTACAAAAGACAAAGAGCAATTTGTTTTTGAGGGTGAAGGTGTAGCAGATGTTCATGGTGGAAGAAAAGGTCGCTTAGTAGCTCAAATACGTATGATTTTACCAAAGAAAATCAATGATGAACAGAAGGAACTTCTTGAAAAGCTTCAAGAGAGTTATGGTGTAGAAAGCACTCCTCATGAGAGTACCTTCGATTCTGCATTTAGTAGAGTCAAGGGTTGGTTTAAAAACTAAACCTAAAAGTTAAACTACTGCACCTTTTGGTGTAGCATAACTTTTGTATCTTCTTCTGAAAAGTCAGCACTCTGTGTGCGTGCATCATAAGCAATTACATATACATCATCGCCACTTTGCAAATAATTATTTTCCCCAAACTCTGCATACGCTGTCGCACCTATTGAGATAAGTGCTTGCTTAGGATAATCAGATGCTTTAAGATGCATAGCAATATCTTCCAAAGGACCAAAATCTTTTTGTCTATTCATTTTATCTATTAGCCATGTTTTTAGCTTGGTATAAAAGTAAGAGTAGCCAAGCAGTGGTGCATCAACTCCATAAGGGTGTAAGATACCATTACGCTTAACAAAAGAGCAGAGATGATAGTTATCCATCACTCCGCCCTCTTCAAATGTATCTATAGGTATCCATTTATTACCTATGCCTTTTGAGTTAAGCCCCCATGATTTTTTTTCAGAAATCTTCTTTGCACCCTCTTTACGAATAGTACAATCATTAAAGGTTGTAAATTTTTTTGCTAGCAAATCAGTAACACTATTTTCACTATCATATACAATATCAAAAAGAACCGCAATCTCTGGTTCTACCTGTGCATTAGCTTCATACTCTGGTAAATTAAGCTTATCTGTACCTATAGCATAAAGCCCTAGAAAAGAGTCTGAACCAGGTAAATAGAAAGGAAATATCCCTTTAGGTGCATCAGGTTCAGCAGTTATGACATTTTCAAAATCTTTAAGTTCGCCTGCCTGTTCTAAATGGTGAGCAAAATTCCCTGCAACACCTAGTCCTATAACATTTTTAATTTCCATTTTATTCCTTTTTCTTTATATTAAGCATTTATCCTATTGGATACATCAGTAAAAATAGAGATTATTTCTTGCTTTTTAAATGGCTTTGTAGCAAAAAAATCAAAATCATATAAAATACTTTTACTACTATGGTCACCTGAAATACAAACTGTAGTAATCTTTTTCGATGATTTACTTTTCTCTATAGTTGCAAACTTTTTCAACATCTCACTACCTGACAATAGTGGCATATTATGATCAGTATAGACTATATCATAAGGAGTGTTGTCATTTAATGCATTAATTAAATATGATAATCCCTTTTCACCATTTTCTGCTGTATCTATAGTACAATACTCATTCTCTAGCATTGAACTAATAAGCATTCTACTTATTTTATCATCTTCCACAATAAGTATTTTAGGTACTCTATCCGGACTAGCAAAAAAGTAAAGTGCTTCACCAAAATAACTATATTGAGAAATCAATATAGCCTTTTCAAAATTATCTTCTTTTAATGATAAAAAGTTTTCTTCTACAATCAGTAGCTTTATCTTATGCTCTTTAGCATAAGTTAAAATATCACTAGTCAATTTGTTTTCAAATACTATAAGATGTGTCATTTTACTTTTAGCATCAGAAAAATTCACTGTAGCTTTTATTTTATCTAAACTTACACCAATCTTTATAAAGTATCTGGCAATATGATTAGCAATAAATTTATTTTTTTTATCTAATAAAATAGAAATATTAATATTTTCATTTTCAATAGGTTTTAATTGAGCTGTTTCATCATTAGTAACTATTGGAATATCAAAATAAAAAGTACTGCCTTTGTCTATTTCACTATCTAAAGAGAGTTTTCCACCCATCTCCTTTACATAGGCCGCACTAATAGAGAGTCCTAGCCCTGTACCACCAAAAAGTTCTTTAGTATTGTTTTCTGCTTGTTTAAATGCTTCAAATATATCTTCTTGTTTCTCTTTAGCTATACCTATACCATTATCTTTAACAAACAAATGAAGTTTTTTCTCTTTTACTTTATACCTTACAGAAAACTCAATAGAACCATGTTCAGGTGTAAATTTACTTGCATTACTTACAAGATTCATTACAACTCTTTTTAGTTGTGTACTATCAACCTTAATCTCTTTAGGTAGTATTGGATCTATAAATATATTATAATTAATATCTTTTTTGTACATATTTGCAGAAAACACTTCTGCAATTTCTGAAAAAAACTTTACAGTATTTATAACTTCTAAGCTAGATACATCTATACCCTTTTTACTAGAAACACTATCAAGAATTGATGTGGTTAAATCATTGATAAGTAATGCACTACTCTTTGCATTTCCTATATACTCTTTGAGTCTTGTATCTGTTATCTGCTCTTCTAGTATTTCTAAAAAGCCAAGAAGTCCATTGGCAGGTGTACGGATATCATGTACAATATTTGATGTGTAATCCAATATCTCTTGAGGATTCATTGTATCAGATCTGGCTACTTCAATTAATTCAAGATTATCAATAGAGTCACCTTTTCTTCTTCTTAATCCACTGTCGTTACTACGATTTATTCTTCTATCAACAATTAAATCAACTGAATTATTACTCTGGATTTTAATAATAGCATCAACTATAAAAGGTTTAATAGCTTTAAAAAGTTCTAAATCATCTGTATCAAAATTTTTAATCTTTTTTATAGAAGCGTATGATGTAGCAATACCAATAAATTTTCCACGTAAAATCAGGGGTATCATTATCTTAGATTTCATCTTAATGCTATCAGGATTATCTACAGTATCTATATACCCTTTTTCACTTGTAAGATAATTGTAAATACCTGCTTCTTTTGTAGCAAAACATTTATAGAGTAACCCCTCTTTTTTTTCCATAGAAATATTGATCGTTCCACTTTCTCTTTTTCTTGAAAGAACTAATGAATTATAAATCCAAATAGACGCATATTCTCCATCTGTAATATCTGTAATAATATTTTCTACAATATTATTAATTTCTATATTATTATTGGAATTATTTATTATTTTTGTAGCATTATTAAGTTTACTTTTTAATGTAGATATTTCCATATAGTGTCTTTCTTTTTAAAATAGATAATGAATAAGTTTAATTCTAAGTAGTGTTGTTTTAACGCATCATATAGTTTAGGGACTATAGAATATTTGATAATAGAAGAAGTTTTCACTTCTTCTAAGACATAATAAGCTTAGTTACCTTCAGCTACTGCATCTTTAAGTGTTTTACCTATTTTAAATTTAGGAGCAGTGTGTGCTGCTTTTGTATATGTTTTATCTGTTCCTGGTACTTTACCACTTTTTTCTGCTACATCTACTGTTGAGAATGTTCCAAAACCTACTAATGATACTGACTCTTTTTTAACCAATGCTTCTGTTACTGAAGAAATAAACGCCCTAACTGCTCTTTCTGCTGACGCCTTACTCTCAAACTCACCATTTTTTTGTACCAATTCTATAAAATCTGCTTTTGTCATTTTTCTTCCTTTTTTTAGATGTAGTCATTATATCACAATTTAATAGCAAAACCATAAAAAAAACTTAAGGTTATGCTGTAGCTTGCTATTGTAACAGTTATTTACACCAATTCTCATAATATATTTAAAGATTTACTCTTTAATCAAGTAGTATAATCTTCATTATTTCCATCAACTCCATCACAATTTTGATCGATACCATCATCTTCTGTATCCACTGCATTATAATTTATAGATTCATTATTATCATTACAATCTCCATGCATATCTTTTGTATAAAAGCCATCATTATCGTTATCTTCACCTATGTGAATTATTGTAGGTAAATACCAACCTGTCAAACCATTACTACTAATTTCTAAATAAAATACTTTGTTTGTATCAGTTGTATTAATCATCTTTCTTACAAATACTGAACTATTGGATTCAATAACATCATCAAGTGACGATGAGCCATATAAAGTCCAATTATAATCATTTAAACCACTAGATACACCTGAAGAATTTTCCAAAATATACGCTGCAGAATAAGCAGGAATATCTATACTGTAAAAATCTTTATCATCTGTTGTATCTAAAGTACGCATTTGAGAAAAAATATCACTACGATATTGTATCTCCCCATATGAAGCATCTGTTTCAGGTATTGCCTTAGCTTTATTTATATCATCATCATCATACTTATCTTTACCATCTAATGCATCTACACCAGAACAATCTTGATCTATACCATCACCTGCTATCTCTTCAGCACCCACATAAATATTTTCATTGCTATCATTACAGTCATAAGTAATACTAAATCCATCACCATCACTGTCAATATATTCACGTACTCCTAACTTATAGTTTGTTAAGCGTATAGCCTCATATGCACGTATTTTCAAATAGTATGTACCTGTTTCTTTAATATCATATAGAATCAGACTATCATTAAAAATTTCTGAATTATCATTATATGTTAACTCTGCACCCATACTTAAATCATTTTCAGAATAAAGATATATAAACGTATCTCCCATTCCATTTAAATTTGTTGCAAAAAACTCATAAGTTTTATCTGCTTGTAACTCAACTTTTACCCAATCTACATCTCCATAAGGATAAATACTACGTACTTGAAGAGCCTCACCTACCCTCACTACATTAGCATTTGAAGGGTTATTATCTCCAGCAGACCCCTCATATTTATCATGACTTGTTGGATAATGAACAACGCTCTCTTTTGCAGCAATAGTAGATGGTAAAATAGATGAACTATAATAAAATAACATATCTGCTACTACCGATACTTGAAAAAATAATATATTAAAAATAACAAATGAAATCATAAACTTTTTCATTTTAACTCCTACATTTTATGAAATAAACTATAATATATCCTATAACGCTCTTATTTACGCTTATTATTACATTATTATTACTAAAATAGCGGTTTAAATTATAAAACTCCTACTTTTATTTCATGAATATTTTTAGGGAATTATCGATATAGATAAATTAAGACTACTGATTTAGTGTAAGACCTCTCTTCTAATAACAGTTATTTTTCACTAGTCAATTCACTAGCAATCATCTCAGCCTGTTTCAATACAGTCTCAGTAGCCAACATCTGCATATCTGGTGGATAGCCAAATTGTCGTAAAGTTCGTTTTACGATAACTTTAAGCTTAGCCCTAACACTCTCCTTGATAGTCCAATCAATTGAAGCATTAGCTCTTACTCTCTGGGTTAAAACAACAGCAAGTTCACGAAGCACCTCTTTTTCCATTACCTCTTTAGCACTATCATTGTTCGCAATCGCAGTATAAAAAGCATACTCAAAATCAGTTAGCCCCATAGCCTTTGGCTCATCATCCATTTTATGTATATATTTACTAAGGTTGATTAACTCCTCTACAACTTCGTGCGCTGTAATAATCTTGTTATGATATTTTTTGATTGAATTTTCTAACATTTCCATAAGAGATTTACTCTGTACTAGATTTGTTTTTTGTCGAGTTTTTATCTCATCACCCAGTAATTTTTTAAGAACTTCAAGGGCTATATTTTTATGTTTCATCCCTTGAACTTCAAGTAAAAATTCTTCATCAAGTACAGATATATCAGGCTTTTTAATTCCAGAGGCATCAAATATATCTATTACCTGCTCAGTTACAAGTGCTTTATCTATGACTTGTCTTATGGTAGTTTCTAACTCTTCATCAGTTCTTCCATCACCTTTACTATCAAACTTAACAAGTCGTGCTTTTACTGCTTGAAAGAAAGAGATTTCATCTTTTACATCCATAGCCTCAGCATGTGGTACTGCTATTGCAAAAGCAAGGGAGAGTGCAGTCACTTCACCAATATATCTTTTTTTGCCATCTTCAAGACCTAAAATATACTCTTCTGCTTCAAGGATTAATGATAATTTCTCTCTTGTATCTGCTTCAAAATATTTCTCATACTCAAATCCATGATACATTTGAGATACTACTTCTAGTTTCTCTAACATTAAAGCAACTGCTTGTTCTTGTGCAAGTGCAGGATCACCTTTTCCTCCACTATCACTATAAAATGAAAGAGCCTTTTTCAAATCACTTGCAATCCCAAGATAATCAACAACAAGTCCAGCAGGTTTATCTTTATAAACTCTGTTTACCCTTGCTATGGCTTGCATAAGATTGTGACCTTTCATAGGTTTATCTATATAGAGTGTGTGCATAGATGGGGCATCAAATCCAGTTAGCCACATATCTCTTACTATTACAAGTTGAAGTTCATCATTTATATCTTTCATGCGATTAGCTAAATCTCTTCTTTGTTGCTTAGTAGTATGATGTTTCGCCATTAAAGGACCATCACTTGAACTAGCAGTCATTACAACTTTTATAACTCCCTTAGTTAAATCATCATCATGCCATTCAGGGCAAAGTTTTATAATCTCATTATAAAGTTCAGCCGCAATTCTTCTACTCATAGAAACAATCATACCTTTACCATCAAAAACTTCTTGTCGTTTTTCAAAATGGGAAACTATGTCTTGTGCAACTTCTTTAACTCTATTTTCACTACCAATAAGTGCCTCAAGTTGAGTCCATTTTGATTTAGCTTTTTGTGTTTCACTAAGTTCATCAACTGCTAAATCAGTATCAAGTTTTTTAACTAGCTCTTTACCCTCATCACTAAGTTGTATTTTTGCAAGCCTACTCTCATAGTAAATCTTAACAGTAGCCCCATCTTCAACAGCTTGTGAAATATCATAAATATCTACATAATCACCAAATACAGCAGGTGTATTTACATCACTACTCTCAATAGGTGTACCAGTAAACCCAAGGTAAGTAGCATTTGGTAGGGCATCTCTTAGATACTTTGCAAATCCATAAACGATTTTTTTACCTATTACATTTCCCTCTTTATCTTTTTCATCAACAGTTTTTGGTTTAAATCCATACTGTGTACGGTGTGCCTCATCTGCTAGAACTATGATATTTCTTCTGTCTGAGAGTTCATCATAGATATTTCCCTCTTCGGGTTGAAACTTTTGAATGGTTGCAAATATAACTCCACCACTTGCTACTTTTAAAAGCTTTTTTAGATGGTCTCTGTCCTCTGCTTGAATAGGTTCTTGTCGGAGCAATGAAGCTGAACTTGCAAATGTATCAAATAGTTGGTCATCTAAATCATTTCTATCTGTGATAACAAGGATTGTAGGATTATTCAAACTCAAGACAATTTTACCAGTATAAAACACCATAGAGAGTGATTTACCACTCCCTTG
>JAYEHY010000015.1:0-5519 GCA_034659695.1 Campylobacterota bacterium
CAAGCACAATAGCTGCGATAAGCGTTGTTACATTAGCATCGAAAATAGCTGTAAATGCGTTATTGTAGCCATCTTCTATGGACTTTCCTATGGACTTTCCTTGATGTAGCAGTTCACGTATACGTTCATTAATAATAACATTGGCATCAACGGCCATACCAACGGTGAGGACTATTCCTGCCATACCCGGTAATGTAAGCGTAGCACCTGCTAGTGACATAACTGCAAGTATAAGGAAAAGGTTTCCGATAAGTGCCACATTGGCAATCACACCGGCCACACCATAATAAAGTACCATAAAAATAACAACCAAAATAAACCCGAGCATCAGTGCAAGAGAACTCGCTTGAATACTGTCTGCACCCAAGCTAGGACCAATAAATCGTTCTGATTCTATTACTACTGGTGCCAACAGTGCACCTGATCTTAATGCTATAGCCAGATCTTGTGCTTCTGCAAATGTAAAATTTCCTGAGATCTGCACACGTCCACCACCGATACGTTCATTGATGTTTGGTGCAGAATAGACTCTATTGTCTAGCACTACTGCCATACGTTTACCCACGTATTTACCTGTGAAATCACCAAATATTTTAGCACCTTGTCCATTAAGCGTAAAATTGATGACCGGTTGATTTTGCTCATCAAACCCTACTTTTGCATCAGTGAGCATAGAACCATCTAAAACAGGAATCGCACGGAGTAGATATTTCTCAGGGGTATTAATATCCGTAAGAATTACATCACCAAAACTTTTTGCTTCATCTTCACTCATAGAGTGTACTCTTGCAATACGCTCTTCATCTACCGCCATAAGCTGCAGATGTGCTGCACGTTCTATAAGCTTTTTGAGACGATCTTTATCCTCTTGAGTCTTGACACCTGGTACTTCTACAAGGATTTTATCTTCACCCTGCTTTGCTACCGTAGGTTCTGCAAGTCCAAACTCATTGAGTCTGTTTCTAATGGTATCGACTGCTTGTTGAATGGCATTTTTTTCAGTACGTATCTTCTCTTCTTCTGTCATTTTAAGAGAAAACTTCAAGCTATTTTCACTAAATACCGTACCCTCTAACTCTTTTTTAAGAAGCTCTTTTGCTTTAACAAGGTCATCATTATCAAGTAGTTCAAAAGTGATCTCTTCACCATCAATCATTCTTAAATCATCAAAGATAATCTCTTCATCATCAAAAACATACTTTACCGTTGCTGCCATCGACTTAATGCGTGACTCAATAGCAACTTCACTTTTGATACCAAGGAGCATGTGAAGCCCACCTTGAAGGTCAAGCCCTAGAGTAATCTTCTTTCCACTTTCACTTTGCGTTAAAGATGGGATAGAGAAAACTACCCCAAAAATGAGTGCAAAAGCAAATAGTATAACCCTAAAATTAAGCGTTTTCACTCACTTCAACCTTTTTTGAAACATATGATTTATCTAATTTAACAATAACGTCATCATTTAGCTTGATTTTGATAAACTCTTCTTCAGGTTTAACAATTACAGCTATTAAACCACCCGTAGTGATAATCTTGTCACCTTTTGCAAGACCTTCAAGCATTGCAGCGTGTGCTTTTTGTTGTTGTTGTTGTGGTCTGATAATTAAAAAATAAAATATCGCGAATAAAATGATTAGTGGCAAAAATGAAGCCAGTCCATTACTTTCCATAAGGAATCCTTTGAATAAAATTAGACAATATTTTAGCACCTTTGATATAATAAGAGGCTTTTTGATTGCCTTTTTAGGTTCTGCATTCATTTATCTTAATTATTGGGGTCACTCTCATCCATTTATCACGACAATATTTGGAGTCACTTCACTTCACCTACTCCTACAGGAAAAAGAGAGAACTTGGTTTATTTATGGGTTTTTTACAGGACTTTTTTGGTTTTGGTGGATAGGTTTGAGCTTTGAACACTACAAGATGATTTGGGCTATACTCCCTGTTATATTTTTTATTGCATTTGCTTATGGTTTTATCTTTTGGTTTATTGCTTTTTTAGCTGAAAAATCAGAGTCAAAATATTCAACACCCTTTCCTACAGCGTTAGTTATAAAAGCATTAGCTATTTTACTGTTGAGTTATTTACACCCTTTTGGATTTGACTGGCTCAAGCTAGAACTCATGTTTGTGGAGAGTTACTTAGGCATAGAAAAATGGCAATTTTCTATTATCTTATTTGCAAGTGTTTTGGCTCATTGGAAAAAAGAGTTACTTTGGCTTTTTTTAGTACTTTTTGCTTACCAACCTGCAAATACCAACGTATCTAATATACCTTATAATGTACAGATAATCACAACTCACACTTCAGTAAAAGACAAATGGAACACTTCGCTCCACTCTGCACAATTTGATGCTCTTTTTAAGACTATAGACCAAGCCATAGAGCAAAATAAGACGCTTATTATACTTCCTGAGTCTGTCTTTCCTCTCTTTCTTAACCATTCACAGCCACTCATAGACAAACTTCAAGAAAAAGCACAAAAGATTGCCATTGTCACAGGTGGACTCTACTGGGATGGTAAAGTCCCACACAACTCCACTTACATTTTTAATAAAAACAAAATTAGTGTAGCCCACAAAGTCATTTTAGTTCCCTTTGGAGAGCGTAATCCTCTGCCTAATTTCTTAAGTGACTGGGTCAACCAAGTCTTTTACGATGGTGCCATAGACTACCAAGCAAGTTCCAAAATTACTGACTATATTATAGATAGAAAAACTTACCGAAATGCCATCTGCTTTGAAGCCACAAGTGAAAAACTCTACGAAAAAGACAAACATGGTAACTACCCTAAAAATATGATAGTCCTAAGCAACAACGGCTGGTTCACTCCCTCCACAGAACCTACACTTCAAAAACTTTTACTGCAATACTACAGTAAAAAATACGGAACTACCATCTACCATGCGGTAAATATGTCTGAGTCTTATGTTATAAAAAGCGAAGCGTATTAAACAAACACTTAGTTAAGTAGTTTATTGGTAGAATAGTATGATATAAGTAGAAGGAAAAATTATGATAACTAAATTTGATATATTTATAGAGACGGAAGTACCCGAGGATGAACTCATTGTTTCTCGTACAGACTTTACAGGGAAAATAACTTACGTGAATGATACTTTTGCAGAAATTTCTGGATATGAACCTGAAGAACTCATAGGTCAACCACATAATCTTATTAGACACCCTGACATGCCAAAGTCAGCATTTGCTGATCTGTGGAAAACAGTTGAAAATGGAGATGTTTGGGAAGGGTATGTAAAAAATCTTCGTAAAGATGGAGGATATTATTGGGTTTTTGCAAGAGTTTCTACTGTTAAAAAAGATGGTAAATCCATAGAGTATAAATCTGTAAGAGAACCTGTCTCAAGAGAGAAAAAGATAGAGATACAAAACTTATACGATAAACTGCGTGCAGAAGAAGAAGGCACAACAAGAGTTGTACTTTATGTTAAAAATGAAAACCTTAAAGCTGTAGAGGTTTACCAATAGAGATTAAGATATTTTCCTGATTTTTGCTCAAATATTTCTATTGATGATGTGGCAGTGACCTACTATCTCTATACTTGGTCTTGTTGGCATGAGTTCTCTCCCCTTTTTGATGAATTATGTCATAAAAGTGGAGATTGAACGGCAGGGGTGTAGAGTCTCATTAATGCTACCATGTTATAATACAGTAAATATATAAGGAGAAAGATATGGCAAATACACACAGCAACTCTATAGAAAAAGTAACTTTCAACATTTCTAGCGAATTAAAAGAGCAAGTTATGGCATTAAAAGATGAGTTAAAAGTCTCATTGTCTTCTATTTATAATGAAGCCATTGCCAATTATCTAAAACAAAAAGAGCTAGATAATTGGCAAAAAGGTGTCTCCTTAGCACTTCAAGACAAAGAGTATATGGCTTTGTCAAAAGAGTTAGGAGATGACCATGGGGACCTATATGAGTATTAACCAAGGAGAGATTTGGATGGTTGAATTTTTTCCAAAAGTAGGAAGTGAGATTACAAAACTTAGACCTGCGATTGTGGTTAATCACAACGAAATAGGTAGACTCCCTCTTAAGACTATTGTTCCTATCACAGATTGGAAAAACAACTATGCTCACTATCCTTGGATGCTAAAAATTGAAGCTGTTACTTTAAATGGTTTATCTAAAACATCGGCTATTGATTGTTTTCAAATTAAAAATTTTGCCAATGAACGCTTTATTGAGAAAGTTGGAGAGGTGGATGAAATGATGATTAAAAAGGTTCATCAGACCATTACAAAGACTTTAAATCCTGTTTATGCTTTGCAATAAAAGAGATGCGTTTCTATTAGAGTTCTTGCAAAACTTGGAAGTGATGCTTTAGCTTCACCATGTAACGAGGCTAAAGCCATCGTTTCCGATAGGTTTTGCAAGATGTCTATTATAGCTTTTAGGACAGACCCTAATACAAAAAATCTAACAACCAAAATTTTGAGATATTGATGTCAAAAGGGGAAATTAAATGATAGTTGTAATAATCTTAAAGTAGCCTGTCCTCATTCAGCATTACAGTGCACCCCTTACCTCAATATCTAACCCTATAAATCCTTTATCATTCGTAACTATCAAGTCTGCACTTATCTTTTTAGCACATACATACTGCATAGTATCTTCGTAGTCTGTACAGGGAGTCTGCTTATCTTCACATAGCTGTATAGCATTTTCAATATCATCATGTTCTATAGTAGCAAGTGTAAAGATGCTACTGATAAGCCTCATTTTCGAAAGTACTCTATCGAGCGTATATTTTGAGCGAGAACGTAATATATAAAAAAGGTTGGCATAGGTATCACTATTTATATAGAGCTCATTCATCTCTTTTTGCAATGTAATAATCTCTTTGAGACTTGCTTCATGATAAGGTCTCTTGTCATCACAAATATCTATGATGATATTTGTATCTATATAGATATTATTTGGCACGACGTATAGCTCTTTCTACTAATGCATCTTTAGCATCCACATCTATGAGTAGTCCAGTAAATGAACCTGCAAGTTCATCTAGTGCTGCCAGTTTTTTCTTGATACTTATCTGCTTATATGCATTCTCTATAAACTCCTGTATGGTTTGGGTTTGGGTTTTTCCCTCAAGTTTGGCTATCTCTTCTAAGTGTCTGGCTATCTCTTCATCAAAGAGAAAGTTCTTACGTATGGTCATGACATATCCTTTTGTATGTATATAAGTATACATATAATAGCATAATTATAGTAAAGATACAATATCACAAAATTAAGTAGAGTTGTCATTGTCACCTCGTATGTTACAATCAAAGCCAATAAATTACCCTATAACAACTATGAGGTTCGTTAGAAGTAATGTATCGGTCAGTCGCCTAAAGCGGTTCAGCTAGCTTATCGGCTGGAGCATCTATGTTCAGAGCCACGATTTTATCATTAAAATTGGCACCATTCCAGTCAAAGACCTAAGTTGGTGCAAGAAACAAAAGCAGCATTTCAGGCGAAGCTACTTTCAAGCCAACCC
>JAYEHY010000016.1:0-23277 GCA_034659695.1 Campylobacterota bacterium
TTCCGATTTATATTAGTATATTTTCCGAGAATTATATTAATATATTCCGAAATATACATATTATATAGGAGCAAAAGGCAAGGTAAAAGGGGTCAGGTGATGCTGATGTATAGCATCAGAATCACCTGACCCCTTTTGACCCCCCTTTTGACCAAAAGTCTATTTGAGTGATGGAAGATTGTCTATTGACAACAACAGAGCAGAGAATCATATACGCCCCATTGCAATTGGCAGAAAGAATTGGTTATTTGCCACCTCTGTCAAGGGAGCTGATGCTATTGCTAACTGGTACTCTATTATTGAGACTGCAAAGCTTAATGGATTGGAGCCTTATTACTATTTGAAGTATTTACTTACTGAGCTTCCTGTTTATCTAAGGGATGGCAAGGATATTGAAGCATTATTACCTTGGAATATTGATAAGGGTATTTTGGCTTAGGGTTTGGTTGGTGGGGTTGTTGAGGGGCTTACCTATTTTTTCATACACTTCCACAAGTATTTCCTTATCCAAATTGGTTAATTTTATACATATTGTAAGCTTCTGATAAGTACATGATAGATACTATTATCCAAAATGGATTTACACAAGGAAAGAGAATTATGAAACGTGTTATATTATCAAGCTTGCTTAGTGGGGCGTTAGCTTTATCAGGATGCGGGGGTGGTAGTGGAGACTCTACATCTTCACCGTCAGTTGTAGTTCCAGACGAAAATGAGACAACAGAATATCCCGATGAAGTAGAAGGGAGTGCTGAGAGTGCGAGAGGTGTCGCCTTGCTGAACAAGATCAGAAGCGAGGTAGGATTACCGACACTAAAAACAAATATCAGACTTGAAAAAGCGGGAAACAGTCACGCCAACTATGTTAGAGATGTTTTAGCTACACATAATGTGTCTGTGAACCACTACGAGTATGAAGAGGAGTATCCAAGTAGTTATTTTACGGGTATCTACGCATACGACAGAGCTATTCACGAAGGGTATGAGGCAAACTCCTATGTGGGTGAGGCTATGACTTATGCCTCTACAAATGTAGAAGCTTCCATAGACGAGCTTATGTCTGCTATCTACCATAGACACGGATTGCTTTTTAACTTTATAGATGAAATCGGCATTGGGATTAGCTCAACAGAAAGTGGAAACCATGCATACACTTACGAGTTGGCGAGTTATTCAGAAAGAATGATTGAACTCATAACACAATCGCCTACGATTGTTGTTTATCCGCCACAAGGAAGTACGGAAATAAGAAGAGTTTTTTATGAAGAGTACCCAGACCCACTACCAGATACATCAATGAGTGGATACCCTATCTCTGTAGAGTTTAACGCTTATTATACTGAGACTATAGAGGTAAGCTACTTTAGACTTTATGACGAGAACGGTGATGAGGTTACAGATACAACTTTAATGAACCAAGAGACAGACCCTAACGGATATTTTACCTACAATCAGTTTGCATTGTTCCCAATGGAAGTGTTAGAGGGAAGCCATACTTACAGCGTTGAAGTAGGATATGTTCTTAATGGAGAAAGTGACACTAAAGTTTGGAGTTTTACTACAAGAGAGAGGCTTGACGAGAGGGCTTCATACTAGAAGCTAACTCAACCAAGAGAAGAAAAGTAGGGGTCAGGTGATAACGATAACCTAAAGTTGAGGAGTCTGGTGATGCTAATGCTACCCATCATTCCACCAATCCAAAAGCCAAAATAAGCCAAAATAAGCCAAATAAAAAATTTCTCTATAGGAAATATTCAATTTATCTTGAAAGTTAAATTAGATTTAGTATAAAAAGATAAAATAACAGATGAAATCATTCCAATTCTCCTATTTATTCGACCGTATTAGTAAATACTCTGGCTATCTTGCTGCTGTGCTTGTTCTTGTACTTTCACTGCTTGTGGTATATGATGCAGGGATGCGTTATCTGTTTTCTGCGGGGTCTATTGCCCTGCAAGAGATAGAGTGGCATCTGTTTGATATAATCTTTTTACTAGGACTTACCTATGCTCTTAAACATGACAAGCATGTAAGAGTCGATATATTTTTTGAGAGGTACAGCCAAAACAGTCGCATGGTACTTCAAATACTCTCTATGCTTCTGTTAGTCTTGCCTTTCTCTTTGCTCTTTTTAAATGATGCACTCGATATGACATACCAAAGTTTTCTACAACATGAAGTCTCTTCTGACCCTGGTGGGTTAACACATCGTTGGGTTATTAAAGGTATGTTGGCATTAGGTTTTGGACTACTCATACTTCAAGCACTCTCTGAAATTTTAAAAGCGTACCATCGTTTAGATAACAAAATGGCTTTAATCAAAGTACTCAGCATCGTAGCACTTTTTGGCGTTTTAGTTTACTTAGCGTGGTTTTGCAGAATGGCATTTTGGTTTGACCCTGTGTTTCTTATGTTTGCTATGGCTCTTTTCTTACTTATGGCAGGGTTTCAAGTGGCATTTGTTTTTGCAGGTGTGGCACTTTTCTTTGCTCTCATAGCCGATGAAGTAGGACTGGGGGTATTGGAGATGCTTCCTTACAGAACCTACGGAATTATGGGGAATGTTACACTTATGGCAGTCCCTCTTTTCATCTTTATGGGGCTGATACTTGAAAAGTCTAAAATGGCTGAGGGGCTTCTCATCTCTATGGGTAAACTCTTTGGACAAGTAAGAGGTGGTTTGGCTATCTCTGTGGTACTTGTAGGGGCTATATTGGCTGCAAGTACAGGTATCGTAGGGGCTTCTGTGGTGATGATGAGTCTCATTGCCCTTCCTTTAATGCTAAAACACAACTATAGTCCTGCTCTAGCTTCAGGAAGTATTGCTGCTAGTGGTACACTTGGACAACTTATTCCTCCTTCTATTGTGCTTATTATTCTTGGTGACCAGATGCACCTCTCTGTGGGTGATCTGTTTCGTGCAGCAGTAGTTCCTGGGCTTTTACTCATTCTTTTATATGTGATTTACATTTTAATACTCTCATACCTCAACAAAGAAATAGCACCTGCTATCATCTCAGATGAGCCTTATGCAGAGGTTGTAAAAGAGGCAGTAAAAGAGATTATCCCTCCTTTACTACTCATTGCTGTAGTACTTGGTTCTATCTTTGCAGGGATTGCTTCTCCTTCAGAGTCAGCGGCTATTGGGGTATTAGGGGCGATGTTACTGGCTTTAGGTAAAAAAACTTTCTCCTTTGAGATGGTACGTTACGCAACGATAGAGACCGTGAAACTCACCGCGATGATATTTATGATACTCATTGGAGCAACAGCCTTTTCACTGGTTTTCAACGAACTTGGTGGTGGAGAGATGGCGATGGAGTTCTTCTCCTCAGATGGGAACAGAGGAGAGATGGGTGACAAATGGATGTTTATACTCATAGCCATGCTCATTGTCTTCTTACTAGGCTTCTTTATAGACTTCATAGAGATAGCCTTTGTTGTCGTGCCTATCTTAGTACCTATAGTTGCACTATTTGGCATAGACCCTATTTGGTTTGCCATACTCATAGCGATGAATTTACAAGCCTCATTTCTCACACCACCCTTTGGTTTTGCACTCTTTTACCTCAAAGGAGCAGCAGGGGACAAAGTAACAACTGGAGCTATCTACAAAGGGGTTGTACCGTTTATACTCTTACAACTCTTAGCATTAGGGATTATTGTAATGTTTCCTGATTTAATTTACCTATTTGGGAAGTAGAAGCGTCCTTACAACTCCTCTACTTCTATCTTAATACTCTGCATTTTTGCACCTTGATCAAGACAACGTATCTGGTGCATACCAGGAGTAAAATAGCGGTAATGTTTCTCTCCAGATTTACCTATAAATGGTTTTTCATCATCGATAAGCCAATGGACTGTAGTGTTATTTTCAAAAGAGTAGCATTGAAGTGACATCTTTTTTAAGTACTGTGGTAAAAGTCTGTTTTGTGTGTATTTTTGTCTGTTGATAGGGTTAGAGATAAGTGGTTTGTAGCTCTTCCATGTTTGGTAGCACACATGCTGCTTTAACGCTTCCATAGAACTGATTGTATGGTGGTCTATCATCTTTACAAGTACTTCTGCTCTTAAGAGTTTGCAAGGCACTTTAGAGTTTACGCCTTGTATCACTTCATCTTCTACACTGCTTTTACATGCACCAATCTGTATGGCATCTTGACAAATACGTTTACTAACAATGCCTTTGGGTTTTACAAACCCCTCTTTAGGTTGAAGCAGTTTAAATATAGCATGAAGCGTAGGTGAAGCGGCTTCTAGCCCTGTCATACCTTTACCATTGATTTTTTTACTCTTTGTAGCATTAAAGTTACCATACCAAACCGCTACAGTGTACTCTGGAGTATAGCCCACAGTAAGCAAATCTTTTGCATGAGCAGAGGTACCTGTTTTAAATGCCACCATCGGTATCTCTTGCATATATTGCCATGAACTGCTAAAGGTACTTCTTGGAGCATCTACAAGCATTTTACTTATGAGATAAGTAGCTTCATTAGTAAGTATACGCTTTTTTTTCTCTTCTGCCTTGTTTAAAAGATAAGAGGCTTTTTGATACTCCCCTCCATTGGCAAGCAGTGCAAAGAGTTGTGCAAGGTCTTGTAGTGTTATGCCACATCCACCAAGGCTTAAAGACAAACCATAGTATGATTTAGGACGGTTTATAGATTTTATTTCTGCCTGCTTAAGTAAAGAGAAAAGTGAATCATCCCCAAGAAGACGGTCAAGCTCTACAGCAGGTACATTAAGCGAAAACTGCAAAGCCTCTTTTGCTGTAACCTCCCCTATAAAACGTTCATTATAATTTAAAGGCTTATATCCTCCCACATAAAGAGGAACATCATAAAGCTTTTTAAGTGGTGTAATCAACCCCATTTCAAGTGCTTTTGCATAAACAAAAGGTTTCAGTGTAGAGCCAGGGCTGAAGAGTGCATTGACTCCATCTACTTGTCCGCTGTGGCGTTTATCATTAAAATTTTGGGAACCAATGTATGCAAGTATTTGCATTGTTTTGTTCTCTATGACTATGGCTGAACCATTGTTAATGTTTAGAGCTTTCAACTCCTCTACCCTTTGCGTAACAAGCCCCTGTAAACTTTGTTGGAGTACTAAGTCTAGTGTCGTGTGAATAGCTCCTTCTATTTTTAACTTTGCACTAAGATGAGGCGCAAAATGTGGCAAATCTCTTCTTTGAGGTCTAAGCACTTCACCTTTTGCTCGTCTGAAAATCTCTTTACTTATTTGCTCGTTTTCATACATTGATAAAAGTACTTTCTCTTTAAGTTTTTCTATATTTCTTTTGATAAGTTTTTTATTTTTAGGAGCATTACGATTTGGATTTTTAGGTACAGAGACAAGATAAGCTACTTGTCCCAGGGAGAGAGACGCTACAGGTAACCCAAAGTAGATAAAAGAAGCCGAAGCAAATCCCTCTACATTACCACCATAAGGAGCATTGTTTAAATATAGAGTCAAAATCTCCTCTTTAGAGTAAGCATACTCCAACTGTAGTGCCATAAAAAGTTCTATAAGTTTGTTTTTAATAGTCCTCGGCTTGTGGTGCATCATACGTGCTAATTGCATGGTAAGCGTAGATGCCCCTATGACACGTTTGTTACGCAAATTAAACCACAATGCCCTAGCAACAGAAAAAGGATTCACCCCAAAATGTTCATAAAAGTACCTGTCTTCATAACTAAAAAGTGCCTGCTTCATACGCTTAGTAATTTCACCTTTTTGCAAAGGAATACGCAAAAACCCATCCTCACTCAAATGCACCCTCATCAGCTGTTGGTTTCTATCATAAATTAGTGTAGATTTGGGCTTTTGTATTCTATACGTATCTAATGGGTAAAGTCTGTTTAAGAGTAAAAATAGTAAAAATAACGCAATAGTAACACTAAGAATAATCTTTGCACTTTTCATCTATTTTTACACCTTTGTATTATTAAAGTAGTGATACGCTTCTTCAAAATATTTTATTATTTTTAGTTACATATACCAATGCCTCTTCCCTTGTACTTAACTGCTCATCTATCATCTTTTCATACACATCATCCAAAATAATTTTAAACTCAGCAGACGGCTCCAATCCTAAGTCTATGAGATCTCTTCCCTGTAAAAGATTATCAAGAGGTCTGTTTTGTACGTTTAAATCTTTTGCTTTTTCAAGTAGCCACTCTCCTGCTTTATAGTCACCCAAAAGTGACTCCTCTGTAGTTCGTCCTAAAAAATCTGCTTTTGCAACGATTACCAGTTCTTCTATATTAACTTTGGTAGCCAGCTTTCGTATAGCCTTATTTTTTGATTTTGCAGTATAAAACTGTGAAGGCTTCAGGTGATGTTCCACCAATGGTAAAATACTCTCTATGAAATCATGTTCATTACTGAGTCTATACATAAAACTTTTTGTAGGTTCCATCCCTGCTACTTCATGCCCTATGGCTCGTATTCGTCCATTCTCTTCTGTCGTTGTAGTAGTTGCCTTGCCAAAGTCATGACAAAGTATAGCAAACATAAATTTTAATCTCTGTTTTTCATTACTAGAAAGAGAAGACTCCAATCTACATATTTTTGCCATTGCATCAAGTGTCATCATTGTATGTACCCACACATCTCCCTCAGGGTGCCATTTTGGATCTTGTGGTACATCAATGATGGCTTCTAACTCCGAAAAATAAGATAAAATACCAAGTTCACGCATCAGCTCAAACCCTATAGATGGTCTTAAGGATTTAAGAAGTAACTTTTTAAATTCTATATAAATACGCTCTGTAGGCAACTCTTTAAGCATACCTTTTACTATCATTTCTCTACATAAAACTTTTGTTTCATCTGCTAAAGTATAGTTAAATCTTGAACAAAACTGTACAGCTCTGTAGACACGTAGAGGATCTTCTATAAAAGATGTATCATCAATATGTCTAAGTACTTTTAACTTAATATCTTTTTGTGCATCAAAGGGGTCTAAAAAAGCTTTTTCTTCTATATCATACCCTAATGCATTAATGGTAAAATCTCGACGAGATGCAGCTTGTTTAAAACTCATACTGCCATCTGTCTCCACATCAAAACCACGATGACCTTTTGCAACTTTAGACTCCAAACGTGGAAAAGAAAAATCATACTCCTCTTTTTCATATATAAATTTAAGTACACCAAAACTTTTACCTACTAGGTTAACTAAGCCAAACTCTGAGAGTATACTCTCTAACTCTTCTAATCTATCTAGCCCATAGACTTCAACATCATAATCTTTAGAGGGAAGTTTTAAAAAGTGGTCACGTACAGAACCACCCACTATAATAGCTTTTGCATTGTACTTTTTAAGTATCGTAGAGATGATTTTTAGTATGTTTGGTATTTGCATAGTATATTTTAGCTAGTAAAAACTTATAATTCTACTTTTAAAGTACTTCTATTCTATTTCTACCATTCTCTTTTGCTAAGTAAAGTGCTTTATCACATCTGATAAACATCGTCTCCATACTTTCATTTGCTTCATGCTCTGTTAAACCAAAACTTACGGTTATGCTTCCTACTGTAGGGTGTGTTAACGCTACTATAATCTTTTTAAGATTTTTACATACTTCATATGCATTTTGAACCGTAGTTTCTTTAAAAAGAATGACAAATTCTTCACCACCCCACCTTGCAAAAGTATCTGTATCTCTTACATTATTATTAATACTTTGCGCTAACATAATAAGTATTTCATCACCAATTAAGTGTCCATAAGTATCATTAACATCTTTAAATTTATCTATATCTATAATAGCTATAGAGAGTGGATGTTTGTATCTTTTTGTTCTTCTTAACTCATCCTCAAGTATTTCATCAAATTTATTTCTATTGTAAACACCTGTAAGCCCATCTATATATGCTTTTTTTTCTGTTAAGGTTTGTTTAGCTTTCAGCTGTGTAATATCAGATAATGTAATTAGATAATCATTATTATAGTGTATTTTTAAAATATGAATTTTAAATATTTTTTCTTGAAAATATTTATCTGAAATAATGACAATCCTTTTATCTTCAGGGGTTTTCTTAAATAATACTATAAGAGATTTATTTTTATTTAATAATCCTTCATGCAAATACCCTTCACGTGGAATAAATATCTTTAAAACATTATGATTCATTCGTATATTAAACTCTTTTGTATGTTTAATATTTAAGAAATTTTTAAACTTATTATTAGAAAAACTTACATTTTTAAAATCGGTAATAAATATAATATTATCAGTTAAATTTAAGATATCATCTAACAGGATTTTTCTCTTCTCAATAAGCCTTTTTGAATATATTAATTGTGCAATAAAATAGATAAATAACACAGAGATAAAAAGCCCAATCAGCTTAATAATAAATCCATTTTTCAATATTAAATTTATACAAGGTGTCTCTTCATAAGATACTAACCACGCTACATTATTATATTTTAAATTTTTTATGGGTAAAAATGAAATCACCTCTATATTGTTAAAATTATTAATATATAAACTAAACATTTTACCTTTGAGCATCTTTATTCTTATCTCTTCTTTGATAGGTTTTAATTTAACTTTATTTTCAATAATACACTTCTCATGAATATGTGTTTTACCTAATGTAAGCATATAATTTTCATTTTCTTCACTTTGAGTATATTTCAAAATCATATCATCTCTTGTCCAGATTTGTGCATTAAAAATATTTTTATCTACTATAAGATGTGTGTGAATATTGCTAATATGATTCAGATACCATTGAAAACTATCACTTGAAAAAGATACTTCCATAGCTCCTATATGTGTACCATTGTTATCAAATATTGGGAATGTATTTCTAAATCCATGTGCTGTTCTGCCTTGTGTGAACCCACTTACTGGTTTTTTAATACTATTTGTATATGAGAAATCGTCTCTAATACTTGTCAAATCATCACCAAACTTACTTCTCTTATGCATTCTTAGAAAAGACTCATTGTTGGGAAGTAAAAATTGATATTGTAAAACACCCTCTTTTTTTAAGACTTCATAGGCAAATGATAAAAGTTCTTTAAGTTCATCTCTTAAAAGTTTTTTTTCTTCTTTATTAGCACTATTTGCTTTTGAGATAATTTGGATAACTCTATTATTATTTATTGTAGATTTATATGCAGCTAATGCTATTGTTTTTTGTGAATAGAGTAAAACTTTGTAATGTGTTTGTAAACTTTTAAGCTTATCATTAAGAACTGATTTTATTCTATCTTTTTTATTTATATCTACAATAGTATAGACTACTAAATTAAACAATAAAAAGAGTGAAATAAGAAACAATATATTTTTAGGCTTCATAATTTAAAGTGTAACATAATTAAAATAATAAATTTATTATTTTAATTATATCAATCTATACCCTTGTAAAACAAGGATATATAAGTAGAGATTTATGCAGTTTTTTTATTGAGAAGTTTGAAAAGATCAGAGAGTGTCTGTTTCATATCATCACGGTTTACTATCATATCTATAAGACCATGTTCAAGTAAAAACTCTGAACGCTGAAAACCTTCTGGCAAATCAACACCAACAGTTTGCTTAATAACTCTTTGACCTGCAAATCCAATAAGTGCATCTGGTTCAGCCATGATAATGTCACCAAGCATTGCAAATGAAGCACTTACTCCACCCATAGTTGGGTCAGTTAATATAGAGATAAAAGGTAAACCTTTTTGATGTAGTCTATTGAGTGCTGCTGATGTTTTACTCATTTGTAAAAGTGAATAGGTACTCTCTTGCATTCTAGCTCCACCTGAGGCAGATACAATAATAAACCCACACTCTTTTTCAATAGCCCTATTAATACCACGAACAATCTTTTCACCCTCTACAGAGCCAAGACTTCCTCCCATAAATGAGAAATCAAAAACCGCTATCTCAACATCTTGACCATTAATGGTACAAGAACCACTCATAACTGAAGAGGTTTTACCTGTTTTAGTTTTTGCCTCTTCTAAACGTTTTTTATAGCTCTTTTTATCTGAAAATTTCAATGGGTCTACAGGAGCTAACGACATATCAAACTCTACAAAACTACCTTCATCTGTGATCGCTGCAATTCTTTTTTCAGCAGAAATACGAAAATGATGATTACATTTTGGACATACGTTTTGCTTAGCTTCTACCTCTTTATAGTACATTAATGATGTACATTTTGGACACTTAATCCACTGATTAGGCTTCTCTTCTTTTGTCTCTTTTATGATATTATCAAAAAGGCTTCCAAACATAAATACTCCTAAGTAACTTTTCGTTAATGTTATTTTTAAGACACTATAGCATAATCCCTCTCAACAATCACTGCATTGCGTATTAAAAGGTCTATTAAATGCTAAAGTGTTGTGTTGAGTTATGCAAAACTCTTTACTATTGCTTTTGCTGCTTCACGTCCATCACGAACAGCAGTAACTACGAGGTCTGCTCCACGATGACAGTCTCCACCGGCATAAATACCTGCCTGAGTCGTTTGATAATTTTCATCTACCAATACGCCACCCCATTTGTCTGTTTCAATGCCATTACTTGCAAAAAATGGATAATCAATCGTGTCAAATCCAAGAGCAAAGATGACTACGTCTGCATCTACATTATAGTTAGACCCAGCAATCTCTTCTACTTTTTGTCTTCCTGATGCATCTGCTTTACCGAGTTTTGTTTTTACCATCTCCACAGCAATAACATTACCTTTATCATTAGTTATCAATAATTTAGGAGAGACATAAAATTCAAACTCTACACCCTCTTCTTTTGCATTAATATACTCTTTTCTACTTCCTGGCATGTTGTGTGCATCACGTCTATAGAGACACTTCACAGACTTTGCTTTTTCACGAAGAGAGGTACGTACACAGTCCATAGCAGTATCTCCACCACCAATAACTACTACGTTTTTATCTTTTACCTCAATACTTTTATCTCTTGCTTCATCAAAAATTTTCTTTTGAATATCTACAAGGAATTCCATTGCTAAGTGCGAGTTAGAGGCATTATCACCTTGAAGTCCAGATTTTCTACCTTTAACTGCACCCACACCGATGAAGACTGCATCAAAGTTTTCTGTAAGCTCCTCAAAAGTTTTGTCTTTACCTATTTCTACATTTTGATGAAACACTGCACCTGCCTCTTTAAGAAGTTTTACTCTTCTTGTAATCACGTGCTTGTCAAGTTTAAATCCAGGAATACCATAAGTTAAAAGTCCGCCTGGTCTTGATTGTTTGTCAAATATCTCAACATCAACACCTTCTCTAAGTAAAAATGTAGCGGCAGAGAGACCTGCTGGTCCTGCTCCAATTATGGCTACTTTTTTACCTATTTTTTCTTCAGCAAACTTAGGTTTAAACCCTTTTTTAAAGCCCTCTTCACTAATAAAGGTTTCCACTGAACCAATAGTAATAGCACCGTGACCATCATTAAGTGTACAAGAACCCTCACAAAGTCTGTCATGAGGACAGATACGCCCCATTACTTCAGGAAAAGGAGAAGTCTCATTTGAAAGGTTGAATGCAAATTCCAAGTCATTACCTGCTGTTGCTTTAAGCCAATGAGGAATAAGGTTATGCAGTGGACAACCATTGTGGCAGTATGGATCACCACACTGAATACATCTGTCTGACTGTTCACCTGCTTTTGATACTTTAAACACTTCATAAATTTCATCAAAGTCTTTATTTCTCTCTACAACATCTCTTTTTTTCGCGTCTATACGTTCTAAATCAAAAAATCTTAACATCTTATTCTCCCTCCTCTATCTTTAAAGGACCCTTCATATCTTTTGGTCTTACCGTCCAAAAATTTCTAATCTCAACTCTGAAGTTATCCAGTATCTCTTTGGCTACTCTACTCTGTGTCTCTTTATGGTAATCTTTAAGAAGTTTTTTAAGGTAATATCTTTCGATATCTGTATCTTCTGTATCGATACGTCTTGCCTCTACCAGTTCCTGGTTGACATTTTCAACAAATTCATGTTCGGTATCATACACAAATGCAACACCACCTGTCATACCTGCACCAAAGTTCACACCAGTCTTACCAAGGATAACCACAGCACCGCCCGTCATATATTCACAAGGGTGATCCCCTGTACCTTCAACGATGGCAATAGCCCCGGAGTTACGTACACCAAAACGCTCACCTACTTGACCATTAACATAAAGTTTACCGCCTGTTGCACCATACAGACAAGTGTTTCCACCCAATGAGAAATCAGAACCGTTCTTATCTGCAGTAATCACAATACGTCCGCCACTCATCCCTTTACCAATATAGTCGTTTCCAGCACCATTCACACGGATACCTACACCTGCACTAAGGAAAGCACCAAGTGATTGCCCTGCTGTTCCTTCAAGTTTAATACAGATCGTACCTTCAGGAAGTCCCTTATCACCATAATATTTCGCTATCTCACCAGAGATACGTGTACCGAAACTTCTGTTCAGGTTCGTGATCTTCTTCTCAATGACCATAGAGTCATTTGGATTTTTGATCGCCGGCATTAACTCTGAAAGTATCTTCTGCTCATACTCATTTTGGTCATAAGGTTCATTAGATTCAACTTGACAAGTGTTGTCTCCATCTAATTTATAAAGAAGGTTTTCAAAAGAGAACTTCTTTGCAAATTCATCATCTATCACTTCCAACAGATCATTTTTACCGATGATCTCTTCAAGTGAGTTATACCCTAGTGAAGCCAAGATCTCACGTACATCTTCAGCAAGCAGCGTAAAGTAGTTGATCACTCTCTCCACTGAACCTTCATAGTGCTCTCTAAGTTTCTCTTCCTGAGTTGCGATACCTACCGAACATCTGTTCAGGTGACAGATACGAAGGATCTTACATCCGATAACCGTTAAGGCACCTGTACCAAATGCATAAGATTCAGCACCAAGGATAGCAGCTTTAATGACATCGAGTCCTGTTTTAAGACCACCATCTGTTTCAAGCTCTACTTGTCCTCTAAGGTTGTTGGCTTTGAGTGCATTATGTGCCTCTATGAGTCCAAGCTCCCAAGGGTTACCTGCAAACTTGATAGAGCCAATAGGTGCTGCACCTGTACCACCGTCAGCACCAGAGATAATAATCTTATCGGCGTAACATTTTGCTACACCCGCTGCAATCGTACCTACACCAGCTGTCGATACAAGCTTAACCGCGATCTTTGCCTCAGGGTTAATCTGCTTCAAGTCAAAGATAAGCTGTGCCAAATCTTCGATAGAGTAGATATCATGATGTGGCGGAGGTGAGATAAGTGTCACTCCTGGTATCGTATGTCTAAGTCGACCGATAAGCGGTGTGACTTTGTGACCAGGAAGCTGACCACCTTCACCCGGTTTTGCACCTTGTGCTACTTTGATTTGAAGTTCCTCTGCCGAACGCAAATACTGAGGTGTTACACCAAAACGTCCTGAAGCAATCTGTTTAATCTTAGAGTTTTTGATCGTTCCAAATCGTACTTCATCTTCTCCACCTTCACCGGAGTTAGAGCTACCACCAATAGTATTCATCGCTTCAGCAAGACACTCATGTGCTTCAGGAGAGATAGACCCCAAACTCATCGCTGCAGTTGAGAAACGCTTGAAAACATCACTTAACGGTTCTACTTCATCCACCGAAATCGCTTCTCTATCACTTTTTAGGGCAAAGAAGTCACGAATGAACTTTTTATCTCTATCGTCTACAAGTACTTTTAGCTTCTCAAAATCCTCTTTTTTACCAGATTTGGAAAGTGTATGAATAGCATGCACGGTTGCCGGAGAGTAGTCATGAAACTCTGCCCCATCCAGATACTTATAGAATCCACCGATATTGAGTGGGAAGATACGATTCGCTGTCTCTTTTGCATAGGCATCATTATGTGCTTTCGTGACACGTGCTTCGATATCTTCATAACCAAGTCCTGCAAGGAATGCATGTGCCCCTGTAAAACACTCTGAAACGATCTCATCACTCAGACCAAGCACGTCAAAGAGTTTTGAGTTTCTATAGCTTGAAACCGTAGCAATTCCCATTTTTGACATAATTTTAAGAAGTCCGGCATTGATTGACTTACGTACCTTTTTAAGTGTAGGGGCAAGATTTACATTTTCATCTTTTCTGTGCTCTATCATTGCAACTGTCTGGTAAAGCATATATGGGTAGATCGCTGCTACACCAAATGCCAACATCGATGCTGCCATATGAGAATCATATACTTCACCTGTAGCCGCAACGATACTGACAAGACTGCGTACTTTTGCTTCCAACAATGCTTCATTAAGACGTCCAACTACCATAAGCATCGGCATTACTTTAGTTTCAGCATCCAAACCTCTATCATCAAGAATAACTGTTCTGATACCTTCATTTTTAACATCCGCTACAATAGTCTCTACCAAAGATGCCAATGTGCCTTTAAGATCGGAATGGAATGTAGTGTCATAACATTGTGCTTTATAGCTTGCATCAAACTTTGGATCCTTTTCATTTCCAAATGCTCTAAGCAGTTCCAACTTCTCCAATGACAAGATAGGAGAGACGGTTTTAAGTCTTTTTGCATGTTCCGCATCATCTGTAAGAATATTTCTTATCTCACCAAATCCTGTATTGAGACTCATCACCACTTTTTCACGGATAGGATCTATAGGTGGGTTAGTGACCTGTGCAAATTTCTGCTTAAAGAAGTCAGAGAAGTTTCTCTGTTTTGTCGAGAAAGCAGCCAATGGACTGTCGTCTCCCATGGAAGCTGTTGCTTCTTTACCCTCTTTTACCATCGGTTCAAAAACCTGTTCTATGACTTCAAGTGTAATGTTAAAGAAACGTTGTTTTGCTTCCATCTCTGTTTTTTCAGGAATATCAACGTTTGAGAATGGATCATCCATATGCTCTTGAAGATAAATCATATTGTCATTGAGCCATTTATCATAAGGGTCAATATTTTTCAGATAGTTGTTTACATCATCATTTTTAAGTACTTTTCCATACTTCAAGTCTACACCCATCATCTCACCGGACTGAAGTCTTCCTCTTTCTAGTATCTCCTCTTCCGGTGTTTCAAGTACACCGTACTCAGAAGAGATAAGAAGTCTGTTATCTGTTGTAACAATATATTTTGAAGGTCTAAGTCCATTTCTGTCTAATACACAACCAATATAACGACCATCTGTCATACTTACCGCAGCAGGTCCGTCCCATGGCTCAAAACAGGTACTTGCATACTCATAAAATGCTCTGAGTTGTGCATCCATATGCGGTGCATTTTGCCAAGGTGCAGGCAAGATAGATCTTGCTGCTTTAAAGAAATCCATACCGTTGATACGTAAAAATTCAAAGAAGTTATCTAAACTTGCAGAATCACTCATCTGTGACTGGATAATAGGTACAAGTTTTTTCATCTCTTCATCTGAGAATACATCACTCTCAAGTGCTTCCATCTTTGCTGCTACATTAAATCGGTTGGCTGTAACAGAGTTGATCTCACCATTATGTGCGATGGTTCTAAATGGTTGTGCCAATCTCCACTCAGGAAGTGTATTGGTAGAGAATCTTTGGTGGAAAAGACAGAATGAAATTTCAAAATCTTCATGTGCAAGATCCCGATAAAACTCTTTGATGTGCGTTGGCATCACAAGTCCCTTATATGAGACTACTGATGTAGAAAATGAAGGAATATAAAAATCTCTGTCATTTGAGAGTTTTGCTTCTATCTCTTTACGGGAAAGGTATACAAGTGCATCAAATCTTCTTGCACCCATAAGAGAGTATGGTGATACAAAGACCTGTTTAATCGTTGGAAGTGACACAAGTGCCTGCTCTCCAAGAGCATTTTTATCTACTACTACTGTGCGTGTATAGATTACTTTAAGGTCATTGTTTTCACATACCTCTTTAATGATTTCAAAATCTTTTTCGTTTTTAGAAAAAACCATAGCAACGGCATAAACATCAGGAAGTGTAATATTCTCTTTTTTTGCCTCTTTTGCAAAAAACTTTTTAGGGATAGAGAGAAGAAGTCCAGAACCATCTCCTGTCTTTCCATCTGCTGCTACTGCTCCTCTATGCATCATACGTGACAAAGATGTCACGGCATCTTCTATATTTCTATGTGAAGGAGTATTGTCAATGGAAGCAAGTAATCCAAACCCACAATTATCCTTAAACGAAGTAAATAAATCTCTCATAAGCAAACCTTTAATTAAATTTCGCTAGAGCTTTTAAAAATGCTCTATAAATAGGGTCTATTATATCTAATAGGTGGTTAATAAAAGATGAAATTATAATAAAAAATTGCAGATTACATCATGCACATGGTCACTGGTCACTAAGTGAATAATATCAGCTACACATGCTATAATTAAGTATAAAAATATCATTTAAGGGAAAAAATGTTTGATAATAAGAATATATTAATAACAGGCGGAACAGGGAGTTTTGGTAAAATGTATACTAAAATAATCCTTTCACAATATAAACCAAACAAAATAATAATTTTTTCAAGAGATGAACTAAAACAATATGAGATGGCACAATCTTTTAAGAATCCATGTATGAGATACTTTATTGGTGATGTAAGAGATGAGAATAGACTAGTCCAAGCTATGGATGGAGTTGATATAGTTATTCATGCAGCTGCCTTAAAACATGTGCCAATAGCAGAATATAATCCAGTAGAATGTATAAAAACAAATATAGATGGTGCTGAAAATGTAATAAGTGCTGCTATTAAAAATGAAGTTGATAAGGTAATAGCTCTTTCAACTGATAAAGCATCTGGCCCAATTAACTTATATGGAGCTACAAAACTAGTATCTGATAAATTATTTGTAGCTGCTAATAATATAGTGGGACAAAGAAAAACTAGATTTGCAGTTGTAAGATATGGTAATGTTGTAGGAAGCCGTGGCTCAGTTGTTCCATTCTTTAAAAAACTTATTGAAGATGGTGCTAAAGAGTTGCCAATAACAGATGCTGATATGACGAGGTTTTTAATTACACTTGAAGATGGTGTAAACTTTGTACTTGATAACTTTGAAAGAATGCATGGTGGAGAGATATTTATCCCTAAAATTCCATCAATGAAGATGACAGATTTAGCAAAAGCTTTAGCTCCAGATTTAGCACATAAAATTATTGGTATTAGACCAGGTGAGAAGATGCATGAAGTTATGATAACAGCTGATGATAGTGTAGTTGAATTTGACACATATTATGCTATTAAACCTACAATTCAGTTTGCACATGAAGCAGATTTTACTATAAATGCACTTGGTCAAAAAGGTAAAGATATAGGTATAGGATTTGAATATAATTCATTAAATAATAATGAATGGTTTACTAATGAGCAATTTTTAGATATGGTTGCAAAAGCTTAATATGAATTTTATTCCTTATGGTAAACAACATATTACAGAAGATGATGTTAATAGCGTTATAGAAACCTTAACTTCGGATTATTTAACAACTGGTCCAAAAGTTAAAGAGTTTGAAGATGAACTGAGTAAGTACTGTGGTGCCAAATACACAGTAGCAGTTTCAAATGGAACAGCTGCTCTTCATCTAGCTTCTTTGGTATTGTTAAATAAAGGTGATAAAGTTTTAACAACACCAAACTCTTTTTTAGCTACCTCTAACGCTATTCTTTATGCAGAAGCTAAGCCTGTATTTGTTGATATTGATACAGATGGAAATATAGATTTAGATTTATGTGAAGAGGCTTTAAAAAAAGACTCTAGTATAAAAGCTATTTATGCGGTTGCATTTAGTGGAAATATGGTAAATCAAGAGAAATTAAAATATTTAAAAGAAACTTATGATATTAAAATACTAGAAGACAATGCTCATGCAATTGGAGCTGTATATGATGATATAAAATCAGGAAGTTGTACTAATAGTGATATAAGTATATTTTCATTTCATCCTGTCAAGCACCTTACAACGGCAGAAGGTGGTGCAGTAACTACAAATAGCAAAGAGATATATGAAAAACTTCTTATGCTTCGTGGTCATGGTATGGTAAAAACTCCTAGTATGAAACCTTGGGAATATGAGATGCAAGACTTAGGGTTTAATTATAGAATTACTGATATTCAATGTGCCTTAGGTATATCTCAACTAAAAAAACTTCCTAGCTTTATAAACAGAAGATTTGAAATAGCTAAATACTATGATAAAGCATTTGAAGATACAATAGTAAAACCACTTTACACATTCGATGGTAAATCATCATATCACTTATATGTAGTTCAAGTTGATTTCACAAAGTTAAATATTTTAAAAGAGGAATTATTTATAGAACTTAGAGAAAAGAATATAGGCATTCAACTTCATTATATCCCTATAAATAAACAACCTTATTATAAAAGATTAGGATATGGAAGTGAAGCTACTCCAAATATGGATAAATATTATGATGAGTGTTTTTCTCTTCCTATGTATCCACTACTTAGCAATGAAGAGCAAGATTATGTTATAAAAAGTTTATTTGAGGTTTTAGAGTAGATATGAAAAAAAATGCAATAGCAATAATACCTGCACGAGGAGGAAGTAAACGCATACCAAAGAAAAATATAAAAGATTTTTTTGGTAAGCCCCTTATTGCTTATAGTATTGAGGTGGCTTTAGCATCTAAAGTTTTTGATAAGGTTCTAGTTACAACAGATGATGAAGAGATAGCAAAAATTGCTAAAGAGTATGGTGCAGATGTGCCATTTTTAAGACCGTCAGAGCTTAGTGATGATTTTACTGGTACTCAGGATGTAATAAGCCATACTATCAAATACCTAGAAGATAAAGGTGAATACTATGATTATATTTGTACTATCTATGCAACTGCTCCCCTACTTCAAAAGGAATATCTAATACAAGGGTATAAAAGCCTAGAAAATTCAAATGCTGTAAATTCATTTAGTGCTACATCTATGCCGTTTCCAATTCAAAGAACATTTAAACTAAATCAAGATGGAAGATGTGAAATGTTTACACCAGAACACTATATGACAAGAAGTCAAGACTTAGAAGAAGCTTATCAAGATGCTGGACAATTTTATTGGGAACACCAACAAAGGAAAAAGCAAACTAATAATAGTGTAGTATTTAGCGATATAAGTATCCCTGTAATTTTACCTAGACATTTAGTACAAGATATTGATACTTTAGAGGATTGGAAAAGGGCTGAATTAATGTATCAAACTTTAAACCAAGATGTTTATGACAAATGGAATAATCTTAAAAAGAGTATTGACAATAAAAAACATAAATTTTATACAAAAAATACTGAAATATATTTTATGTCAATAGGACAAAATATTGGTTTTGAATCCTATGGGAAAGATGAACTTTTTTTAAGACCAGTATTAGTATATAAAAGATTAAGTAAAAATACTTTTTTAGGAATACCTCTTACATCTAAAGAGAAGATAGGAAGTTATTATTTTAAATTTTCATACAAAAAAGATAAGTATAGCTATGCATCTTTAAATCAGCTAAAAGTATTTGATACAAAAAGAATTCAATACAAAAGTGGAAATATAAAAAAAGATGATTTTGATAAACTAAAAAATCAGATGGAAGAGTTTATGAAAATTACCTCACACCCAAAAAAAGGTGGAGGATGCATAACTTCTCAAAAAAAGAAGCAGCGAAGTAATAAAGATATAATATCACAAAAGGACGAAAATGTCAAGTAGTCCTAAAAATATTTTATTTAGAGCTGATTCCTCTTCCACTATAGGTACAGGCCATATTATGAGAGACCTTGTACTTGCAAAACAATATCCAAAAGATAATATTATTTTTGCAACACAAGAGTTAAGTGGAAATATAAATCATAAAATAAGTGAAGCAGGATATAACATAAAGACTTTAAAGTCTAATGGTATCAAGGAACTTGATAAACTCATAAAAAAACTAGATATAGATATACTAGTAATAGACCATTATGGAATAGATTATAATTTTGAAAAAGAATTAAAAACTAAAAATTCAACATTAAAAATTCTTAGCTTTGATGATACGTATGAAAAACATCACTGCGATATACTTTTAAATCATAATATAAGTGCAGATGAAAAAAAGTATGAAGGTATAGTGCCAAAAGAGTGTGAGCTTAGGTGTGGTAGTAAATATACTCTTTTAAGAGAAGAATTTTATCAAAAGTTTCCACAGAAGGTAAAAACAAAGTCTACAAATATTTTATTAGCAATGGGTGGAGCTGATAGTAGAGCACTTAATATAAAAATATTAGATGTTTTAAAAAGCTTTGAGAATATTCGAGTAGATATAATTACGACTACAGCAAATCAAAATATTGTAAAACTAAAAGAGTATGTTTCTAATATCGAAAATATTACCTTACATGTAAATAGCTCTGAAGTTGCGAAACTCATGTATAAAAGTGATTTTGCCATTGTAACACCTAGTGTTACTGTAAATGAAGCTTATTTTATGAAGTTACCATTTATTGCGATAAAAACTGAAGATAATCAAGAAGATATTTATGCTTACCTTCAAAAAAATAACTTTTCTGTTTTAGAAAAATTTGATACTTCCTTCTTAGAGAAAAAAATTGTCCTGATGTTACATAAACTAGATTCACAACTTATAAACTTTACACAACTTACTTCTGATGAAAAAGAGATGATTTTAAAGTGGAGAAATGATGATAGCGTTAGAGAGTGGATGTATGAGCGTGACATACTTATACTTAAAAATCATCTGGAATACATAGAGTCATTAAATACTAAAAAAAATAGAGTCTATTTTTTAGTAAAAAACAGTGCCGATTATCTTGGAGTAGTTGATTTGACAAATATTAAATTAGGCATCAGTGCGGAACTTGGCATATATTCTAATCCTATACTAAAAGGGCAAGGTACTCTTTTAATGAGTAAAATTATAGATTATGCATTTAATATCTTAAAATTAAAAGTATTGTATGCAAATGTGTATGTAGAGAATCAAAAGGCGATTAAATTGTATGAAAGATTTAATTTTAAGATGGTGGATATGACAAAAGATAAAAATGGCAAATTACAGAATATGGAGTTGAAAAATGAAAATAGGTAACTTTGACTTAAATAAAGATGGTGTATACATAATTGCTGAACTCAGTGCAAATCATGGTGGAAAGGTAGAAATAGCAAAAGAAACTATACTAGCTGCTCATGAGATAGGTGCTAACGCTATTAAGCTTCAAACATATACTGCTGATACTTTAACGTTAGATTCTGATAAAGAAGACTTTGTTATAAAAGGTGGTACTCTTTGGGATGATAGAAAACTATATGATTTATATAAAGAAGCATACTTACCTTGGGAGTGGCATGATGAGTTATTTAGATATGCAAGAGAGATAGGTATAGATATATTCTCCTCTCCATTTGACAAAACTGCGGTTGATTTTTTAGAACAGTTCCATCCATCTGCTTACAAAATTGCTTCATTTGAAATAACAGACTATGAGCTTATAAGATATACGGCATCAAAAATGAAACCTATGATTATCTCTACAGGAATAGCAACTATTGACGAGATTCAAGACGCTGTAAATATTTGTAAAGAAGTGGGAAATGAAGAGATAATACTTTTAAAGTGTACTAGTGCTTACCCTGCAAAGTTAGAAGATGCAAACTTAAGTATGATACCAAGCCTTGCACAAACTTTTGGAGTGATATCAGGTTTTTCAGACCATACTCTTGGAAGTACTGCACCAATTGCAGCTACAACGCTAGGAGCTAAAGTGATAGAGAAACATTTTATACTAGATAAGTCTATAGGTGGTGCAGATGCAGATTTTTCTATGGATAAAAAAGAGTTTTCAGATATGGTAAAAGCTATACGAGAAACTGAAAAACTACTTGGAAAAGTTGATTATAGTATGACTGAAAAAAAGAAAAAATCAAGACAGTTTTCTAGAAGTCTTTATGTGGCTAAAGATATTAAAAAGGGTGAGGTTTTTACAGAAGAAAATATACGAAGTGTACGACCTGGGTATGGTATTCACCCTAGGTATCTAGAGGATATTTTGGGAATTAAATCAGAAAAAAATTATAGTTTTGGGGATAGATTTAAAATATGATTTTACTTGAAAAATTTACTAAAGATGAAAATATTAAAAATAAATTGTACCTATTTATTTTAATTTTAATAATTTTCTTATCTTTTAGTATACCTTTTGGTAAAGAGTATGGTCGTAAACTGATTGTTATTATTTTTATAATATCAATATTTTTAATTGATAAGGAAAACTTAATAAAACTAGTAAAGCACAAGCTCATGGTTGCTTTATTTTTATATATATTTATTCATTATCTATCCTTGTTGTGGAGTCATGATGTTTTTTCAGGGCTACATTATATAGGTAATTATTGGATTTTCATTTATTTACCAATTATTGCATTTACTTTGATAATAAAACAAGAGCATAGTAAATATATTATTAGTGCTTTTTTATTTGGAATGTTCATAAATGAAATCATATCTTATTGTATATATTTTGAATATATAACTACAATAAATTCTGACAAAATGGGTCATCCTGTTGGCTTTATTAATCATATTGTTTATAGTGTATTAGCGTCTTTTTCCTCTATTTTGATATTGTATACATCAAGAGAGATTTCTAATATATATATTAAGATAATATATATATTATTATTTATAACAATGACTTTAAACTTATTGATTTCTGGTGGCAGGACAGGTTATGTTGTTTATTTTGGTAGTTTAATAATAATGCTTTTTACATATTACAAACCAAATATTAGAAATATATTTTTAGTCTTACTATTCCCTATTGTTGTATTTGTAATAGGATATTCTTTGGATAAAGAAATCCAACAAAGAGTCAATAATGCATTTGATACGATAGATAATATAATTGATAATCAAAATTATAATAGTAGTTTAGGAGTTAGGTTCGCATCTTACCCTATTGTTTATGATATATTATCTCAAGAACAAAATAGTTTTATTTTAGGTATGGGTACAGGAGGTATGGTTCAAGAGATAAAAGTTAGTATAGAAAGATTAAAAATATTAGATGTTTATCATCCATCCCATACCCATAATTCTTATTTGGATACATATCTAAATAGCGGTATTCTTGGTCTTCTATTATTATTATTAATATTTTATTATATATGGAAACTTAAAATTAATGACTCCTATATGTTGTTTGTAAAGCAATTAGTTGTGATTACATTTATGATTGCAATGTTACCAGATATTATGTTTAATATTAAAGAAGCAATGTATTTTTTTGCTGTATTTATTTCGTTATTGTTAATAG
>JAYEHY010000017.1:0-5486 GCA_034659695.1 Campylobacterota bacterium
GGTCACACCTACGGTTTACAATTTATAAATATAAAAACCCCGTAGGTTTACCATGTCAAACGCTTTGAGAAAATAAAAATAAGATGTAACATAAACCCTTTCGTCGTTTTTAAACTTAGCTCGAATCAACTTCATTGTAAACTATAGAAGAATAATATATAATACAAAATATAAAATACATAGGATAGACAATGGAAGAACCTAAATTCTTTGTCCTTATCATAGGCACAGAGATCCTAAACCGTCGAAGAACAGACAAGCATTTTAACTTTGTAACGCAAGTTTTAGAAGCAAAAGGCTATAAACTTTCTGGCTCTTTTGTTATTGAAGATGATCCTGCTCTTATAGTTCAAACTATTAAGTTTATAGCATCTCAACCAAATCCTGTTCTTTTCTCTTTTGGGGGTATTGGCTCTACTCCTGATGACTATACTCGAAAGTGCGTGGCTATTGCACTTAGAGATGGTAAACTTCCTGTTCATGAAGAGGCTAAAAAGATTATTGAAGAGAAACTTGGAGACAATGCCTACCCTCACCCCATTCGTATGGCTGAGCTTCCTAAAGGTTCTAAACTGCTTCATAACCCAGTAAATAAAATGCCTGCGTTCTCTTTAGATGAGCGTTACTTTTTTATGCCTGGGTTTCCCCAAATGAGTCATCCTATGGTAGAAGAGATAGTTGAAAAACTATTACCTACTAAAAGGAAATATTATCGGCATACACTTACAGCTTTATGTAAAGAGAATGAGTTAATAGAAGTGATGGAACAGATGTCAAAAGATGTAGAGTTCTCCTCTTTACCAAAGCTCTACTCTGATGGATGGAGGGTTTCTATTTCTGTAGCTTCGTATGATGAGGCATTGGCTTTTGAATCTTTTCAAATGTACATAACAACCCTCGAAGAGAAAAAAATTGTTTATGGACTTCAGGATGAAGATAATTAATTGAGTTATTTAAAGACACTTAAACATCCTGTAATTGCTAGGCTTTCACTTATACAACTTATCTCCTATTTTGGAACATGGTTTTCTCAAGTTGCTATCTTTTCTATGATTGTCTCTTTTGGTGCAGATGCTACAACTATCGCTTTTACTGCTGCTATGTCTATGTTACCTGCTGTTATTTTAGCTCCTGTTATTGGTATAATTATAGACCGTGTAGAGTTTAAAAAACTTATGCTAATGTTACTACTTACTGAGATATTTATGACAATTGGATTTATATTTATTGATTCATTGGAAACCATATGGATACTTATGATACTCATATTTATTCGTTCTTCAGCGGCATCAATGCTCTTCTCAGCAGAGATGGCACTTTTTCCTAAAATAGTCAAAGGTGAAATGCTTAAAAGTACCAATGAGATACATTCAGTTATTTGGTCTTTATGTTACGCCTCAGGTATGGCAGTAGGTGGTATAGCAACATACTATTTTGGATACGACACTGCTTTTATCATTGATGCTCTACTTTACAGTCTGGCTATTTTACTACTACTTGGACTTAAACTTTCATTAGAAAAAACTCTACATGAAGATTCTAATTGGCAAATGTTTAAAGATGGATTTCATTACTTTATCTCTCAAAAAAAGATATTTCATCTTATTTTAATTCATGCTGCACTTGGATTTACAAGTTTTGATGCACTTGTCACACTACTTGCAGATTTACAATACAAAGAGATAATTGCTGTACCTCTAGCCATAGGATGGATAAATGCTACCCGTGCTACTGCACTTATGATAGGTCCATTTTTTGTTTCTAAACTGGTCAATAAAAACACTTTACACTATTTCTTTTTTTTACAGGGTGTAGCTATTATATTTTGGAGTTACCTACAGTTTAACTTTTACCTAGCACTCATTGCACTTTTTGTAGCAGGTTTCTTTACAACAACCCTATGGTCATATACTTACCTACTCATACAAGAAGAGACACAAGAGAAATACATGGGAAGAGTCATCTCATACAACGACATGTTTTTCATGCTCTCCAACGTAACTACTGCACTCTTCATAGGCTATGCTTCAAAATGGGGTATGTCACTTCAAAATATCACCATTGTTTTAGGAATGGGTTTTATTTTCACAGCATTTTACTATCTATGGTTTAGAAAAAACTATTATAATTAAGATAACCATAAAAGAGCTACGCTACCATTGTGCTTACTATTTAACAACAATTCCACAAGCTAATTTATTGGTTTTACTACTCTCCTCCCACAATTGACTGTTAGAGAGTCTGATAGCTGAGTACACTTTACCTATTTGTAGATAGAGACAATACTCTCCATTTACTACATTACTTAAAGCCAGTGTAGAATCTACTTCTTTTAATGACTGTGCATAGAATATTCTTGTATCTATACTTTGTTTAAAAACAAACGTATTAGAACTATTTTTAAGTAGGTAATTTACCTCAGACTTAATATAAGGCGAGGCATACCCTCTGTTCTCAATAGAAAGTTTTAATTTTAACTCTTGAGTACCAAGAGTCATATCTAATGTTTTGGCTACAAGTCTGTATCCTACATTTTCTTTAATTTCATCATAACACCCTTCATCTTTCCATCTTTGTATGACATCCTGATGATAGGCTTCATTTATATAAGAGTATTGAAACTTTTTAAACTCATTTACTGCATTAGTACAAGTAGTAAACTCCTCTTCATCTTTACAAGTTTCACCACCTACAGGAGCATACTTTGTATCGTTTACCACATAATTTTTCCAAAAGTCTATGTTCTCTGAAGGGTAAGTACCCATATCTGTTTCACTCGCTAAAAAACAGTCATTATGGTGACCTATTTTAGCTTTAATATCATTACTAAATGCAATGTCTGGGGTAATCATCGCATCACCACCTTCATCTCTATACTCTTGAGAAGAGCCAAAAAGCAACTCTTTATGCATAGGAGTTCTTACCTGTATGTATTTATTAGGAAAGATATCTGCTAATTTTTCAACAATATCTCTTCTGTTCTTTTTATACTCTACATTGCTCTCTTCATAGTCACCCGTGAAATTATGCCATTCACCCCATGCACCTATCGTTCCTGCTTGGACTATAGAGATAATATCTTTATGCTCTTGTAAAAGAGGTTTTAGCTGTGCTAAATGCCCCATTATAATCTCTTTAGAAGGGTCATCACCACCCATATCCATACGATACTTAATTCTCAAAATTAACTTCACACCCTCTTGTGTTGCATCTTTAAAGTTATTATCTATTGTATTTATAAGTTCACTAGGTAAGGTTGCTGTATGGGTATAATCATCTAAATTGATAGGGGCATATACCATAGTATATCCATCTTCTTTGGCATAATAAAACATATTATAATCTTTCTCAACATTTAACTTATAATCTGCATCATAAAAACCTCTATCTGGATTTAGAGTATTGATACTGCTATTTTCTGTAAATGTAATATGTTTAAAAGTAGTATTATTATCAGGAGAGGTTTCATTATTTGAATTATCAGGAGAAGTACCACCACAACCTATAAGTAAAAACGCAGAACTCATCAATAAACTTCGTATCATTATAAACCTTTAATATTTTAAGAGTTAAACCCGCATTATGCATTCGGATTAAATATTATACGTTTGTTTTGTAAAGAAGAACTTAGTATTGATTAATGTCTCTATTAAGATGCAATGCTTTGACAGTCAGAACAGATACCATAAAGGTTAATCTGTTGTTTATTTAAAATAAAGTTTTCTTTATTGATAAGGTTATTTAGTACTTGATTACTCTCTTCTACACATGGTTTGTCTTCAACATCTCCACATGACGTACAGACTAAATGTATATGATCTTCTTTTGCAAGTTCGTACTTAGACTTCAAACCTGCAATAGGTACTTCAACTACTACACCTTTTTCAACCATTAAAATAATATTTTTATAAATAGTAGCAAGAGAAAGAGAGGGGTGTATTTTTGTAATATCATCATATATACCTTCAATAGACATATGTCCATTTAACTCTAAAACTTCTAAAATATTCATACGTTGAAATGTTGCTTTAAGTCCATTCTCTTTGAGAAGTGTTGCATAATCAATCATTTTTTTCCTTCTTGAAGAAACAATGGTTTAGCCTTGTATCTAGTAAATAAAAAGGGAGAGATATTCTAAATACAAGACTAAAACATTATTTCTTTAACGTTATATCTCCATAAAAATGGAGATATAGTATGATTATAAATCACCTTCGTGTTTAGCAAGATAATCAGCAACACCTTCAGTGTCAGCCTTCATACCTTCGTCACCTTTAACCCAACCAGCAGGACAAACTTCACCATGCTCGTTAGTAAATAGCATAGTATCTACCATTCTGATCATCTCATCAATGTTTCTACCTAGTGGAAGATCATTGATTACTGCATGTCTAACTGTACCATCAGCATCGATAAGGAAAGAACCTCTAAGTGCTACAGCATCATCAAGAAGAACATCATAATCTCTAGCAATTTGCTTAGTAAGGTCAGCAACAAGTGGCATATCTACTCTACCAATACCCCCTTGATTTACTGGAGTCTCTCTCCATGCAAAGTGTGAAAATTGACTATCTACAGATACACCAATAATATTCACGCCTCTTTCTCTAAAGTCTGCTGCTCTTTTTGAAAAAGCGATAATTTCTGAAGGACATACAAAAGTAAAGTCTAGTGGATAAAAGAAAAGTACTGCACCCTTTTCACCAAGGTTGTCCATAAGATTAAAATCTTCTACTATTTGACCGTCTGCAAGTACAGCTGTTGCTGTAAAATCTGGAGCTTTTTTAGTTACTAACATATATATTCCTTAAGGATAATTTTTATTTATAGAGGAATTTTATCGTAATAACTTTAAGGGAAGATAAAAGAAGTATATTGTCAGGTGATAATGATAATATAATTTCTCTTCTGCTCTACTCCCACACCACACCCAATACAAACTCTAGTACCTTCACTTCCGACATTTCACAAGGCTTTAACGTACCATTTTTGATAGTAGGATAGTAGTTACCACTCACCACATCCCTGTCACCTAGCTCTTCAGCATAGAGCTTGATAAGTCTACCACCTAGTAGTGTCTCTTTGCGTAAGAGGTAGCGTTTACCCTGATAGTAAACATCAATTGCACCATTAGGTAGGACTAGGAGTTTTGTATAGAATTCACTCTCATTCATAGTTCACCATCCAAACCACCTTCTAAATTTTAATATACCAGAACCCTGCTATATCAAGCCTTGCTCTTCTTGGCATTTAGTTATTTCTTGTTTTTAAACTTTTGACTTTTGGGGTGGTATAAGATATGCTTTAAATCTTTTATAACACTTTTTCTAATCTCAATGTTCATTTTTTAAATAATCTTCAAAGGATACAGTATCTTCATTTCTTGTAGATTTCAGTAGTTTTAAATCTTATATATCATCTTTTGAAGTTATTTCTAGTCCATCAGCTTTAAAATGCTCTAGCATCCATAAAACTTTTTCTGCTAG
>JAYEHY010000018.1:0-23001 GCA_034659695.1 Campylobacterota bacterium
AATAGATGATAACAGTTGAAGGTAATTTACAAGTAAACAAGAGCAAAAAAGTAGCAATTATAAATGCAAGATTTAACCATTTTATTACAGATAGACTTGTAGAGGGTGCAGTAGATGCCTATGCAAGACATGGTGGAAATGCAGATGATTTAGATCTAATTTTAGTGCCAGGTGCATTTGAAGTTCCTTTTGCATTAGACAAAGCTTTGGCTTCTGGTAAGTATGATGCTATCTGTTGTTTAGGTGCAGTAATTCGTGGTGCAACGCCTCACTTTGACTATGTATCAGCAGAGGCAACAAAAGGTGTAGCATCAGTAACACTTAAGCATGGAAAACCTGCAACATTTGGTGTACTTACAGTAGATAGTATAGAACAAGCCATTGAGAGAGCGGGTACAAAAGCAGGAAATAAAGGTGCAGAAGCGATGGTAGGGCTTATTGAATTAATTAACCTTTATGATGAGTTAGCATAATATGGCAACTAGACATCAATCACGTACAGCCGTTGTAGGTTTACTTTATGCGTATGATTTAGGTAATAAAAACATTGCAAATTTTACAGATGACATTTTAGAAGAGGGTAAAATTCGTAATAAACAAAGAGAGTTTTCGCATGGTTTGTTTAATGGAACGATAGAAAATTTAGAGATGCTAGATAAAGAGATTATAAATCACCTTAAAGAGTGGGATTATGATGCTATTGGTAAAGTAGAAAAAGCAATCATGAGATTAGGTGCTTATGAGATACTTATCGCTAAAACAGACAGGGCTATTATCATCAATGAAGCAGTTGAACTTGCTAAAGAGTTAGCCGATGAAAAGTCACCACAGTTTATTAATGGTGTGTTAGATGCTATAGGTAGAGAGAAAAAAGTACAAATACCAGTAGAAAAAATAGAGCCTGTAGAGGTGCCTAAAGATGCTGAGATTTTAGAAGAGAAGTAAGTACAGAAAGGGTTTATTTTTAAGTCTCAAAATGGTTCTATATTGAAACTTACAGAACTCTCTTCAGGAGAGCAACATGAGGTTGTTTTACTCTCTGAATTACTTTTTAAAGCAACTGAAAATTCTTTGGTACTCATTGATGAACCTGAGATATCTCTTCATGTGGTATGGCAAAAAGAGTTTTTAAATGATATAAAAGAGATAATAGTACTTAAAAATATAGACATTGTAATTGCCACACACTCACCTCAAATTATCAATGAAAGATGGGATTTGACTGTTAATTTCGAATGCCTTTGCAGGTAATATTAATAAAGATAAAGTTGAAGAAGCATTAAGGTTATCTTATACGATGGAATACTTTAAAGATACCAATTTATTTGAAAAGTTAAATAATTGGGCTAATACTAATAATCATAGATTGTTTGATTGAAAGGAAAAAAATGACAGCAGCAAAAACAAAACGAATGACTATAGATGAAGCAGTAGAGCTTATAGACAATGCCGACTTAAAAACTTTAGGAAAGATGGCACTAGCTCGTAAAAAGCAGATGCATCCTAAAGGTGTAACTACTTTTGTCGTCGATAGAAATATAAACTATACCAATATTTGTTGGGTTGACTGCAAATTTTGTGCTTTTTATACGCATGAGAAAAAAGAGGATGCCTACATACTCACTTTTGATGAGATAGATCAAAAAATAGATGAGCTTGTAGCCATCGGTGGGACACAGATACTCTTTCAAGGTGGTGTTCACCCAAAACTAGAGATAGAGTGGTATGAAGATTTAGTTGAGCATATTCATAATAAATACCCACAAGTTACAATTCATGGTTTTTCTGCGATAGAGATAGACTATATTGCACAGCGTTCAAAGTTAAGTATTAAAGAGGTTTTGGCTAGACTTCAAGCTAAAGGACTTAGCTCTATTCCTGGTGCTGGTGCGGAGATACTTTCTGATAGGGTTAGAGATATCATCGCCCCTAAAAAGTTAGACAAAGATAGATGGTTAGAAGTACATAGAGAAGCACACAAACTTGGTATTAAGTCAACTGCAACCATGATGTATGGAACAGTGGAGACTACACGTGAAATAGTAGAACACTTTGACTTAGTACGTCAGTTACAAGATGAAACAGGTGGATTTAGAGCATTTATCATGTGGTCATATCAGAGTGATAATACTGAACTTAAACGTGAATTACCAACGATTAGTAAAACGACATCAAATCAGTACTTAAGATACTTGGCAGTAGCAAGACTTTTTTTAGATAATGTTCCAAATATACAAAGTTCATGGGTAACACAAGGCTCATACATAGGTCAAATGGCACTGCTTTTTGGAGCCAATGATTTGGGTTCAACGATGATGGAAGAGAATGTGGTTTCTGCTGCTGGAGCTAAAAATGAGATGAATCAAGATGAGATGATACGCCTTATTAAAGATATAGATGAAAATCCAGCAAAAAGAGATACAGCGTATAAAATTTTAGAGAAGTTTTAAAATGAAAAAAATATTAATAGTATTAATGGTGTTACAAGGAGTGTTAATGGCTGAAATGGTGAAAGAGATTAAAATTAAAGATACACTGGTACCTGTGGTATTTGAGGCGGGAAGTTATATTCCTATTGTCTCTATCCAACTGGTGTTTAACAATGCAGGACACTTGAGTAATACTAAAGATGGTTTAGCAGATATGTCTGCAAAATTGCTCAATGAGGGAACGCTAAAAGAGGGAAGTATAGGTTTTGCAACAAAGCTAGATGCTCATGCAGTTGAGATAGGGGCTCATGTAGGTAGAGAGAGTTTTGTCATTGAAGTCTCAGCACTTAAAAGTGAATTTTCTTATGCTATTGAGAGACTTAAAGAGTTGCTAAAAGACCCTAACTATACGCAAGAAGCACTCAATCAGGTAAAACATCAAAAGATAGGTTGGATAACACATAAGAAGAGTGATTTTGACTACATAGCTGCATCAAATCTTAGAGCAATGCTTTTTAAAGATACAGCCTTAGCAAGACCCTACGATGGAACATTAGAGAGTGTTAAAGATATAGAGTTAAATGATATTAAACAGTTTATTCAAAAAAATATTGGATATAACAATGCAGTCGCTGTAGTAGGTGGAGATATTACATTTAAAGAGTCTCAAACTTATATAGAAGAACTTTTAACCCTTTTACCAAAAGTAGAGAGTAGGTCTATAGAGGGATTGACTGTATCTGATAAACAAGAGACGGCATTGATAGAAGAGGAGACACAGCAAGCTTATATCTTTTTTGGTGCACCTTTTAATTACTCTTACAAAGAACAAGATCAATACAAAGCAAAGATTGCCGAGTATCTTCTTGGTGGCGGTGGGTTTGGCTCACGTCTTATGGAAGAGATACGTGTAAAAAGAGGATTGACTTATGGTGTATATTCATCTTTAAGACGTACAAAATCGGCTTCTTATTTAAGTGGATATATGCAAACAAAACTTAGTACACAAGATGAAGCAAAAGCACTTATTCAGAGTGTAGTAGATGATTTTGTAGCAAAAGGTATTACAAAAGAGGAACTCTCATCTGCAAAACTGTTTCTTGTAGGTAGTGAACCTCTGCGTACAGAGACGCTTTCTCAAAGGCTTAACCGTGCTTTTAATGAGTACTACTATGGACGCAGACTTGGTTTTTCAAAAGAGCAACTTAAAAAAATAGAAGCGGTTACATTAGAAGAGATTAATCGTTTTATTATGAGTCATAAAGAGTTGTCTAAAATCTCATTTTCTATCGTTACTAAAACAAAATAGTATGTCAATTTGACATACTTTTTCTCTTCTTTCCAAAACTTTTGTATAATAGAGTTCTTACAAAACTTGGAAGTGATGCTTCAGCTTCACCATGTGACGAGGCTAAAGCCATCGTTTCCGATAGGTTTTGCAAGATGTATAATACTTAAACAAAAGGAGTAGGTATGGAAGAGGCAAAACAACTATTTAAAAAACTTAAAATCTATTCACTGCTAGACTTAGCACTTATTATCCCTATTTCATATAACGATACGACACTCTCTAAAGATTTAGTATTGGGTCAAGTACACACTTTAGAGGCAAAAGTAATAGAGAGTAGTGTTTATGCTGGAAAGCTACGTGTAACTTTTACTTTACTAGGTTCAAGAAGACGCTTAAGTTCAACATTTTTTAGGGCTACTCCTTACCATCATAAACTCTTTGAAGTAGGCTCTTCTCATGTTATACAGGGTAAACTAGAAGAGTATAAGGGCTACTTGCAAATGTCTCAACCTAAATCTGTCAAAGAGATAGGAAAGATAACACCTAAATATAAAACTCTACTCAAAGAGAGTGAAATAGGTTCATTAATAGCGTGTTACATTAATGAACAAAATCTTTTAAATGAAGGGCTAGACTCAAAAGAAGTAGCAACATTACTCTATATACATTTTCCTAAGAGTATGGATGATATTTACCATAATGGTAATCTAAAAGTAGAGATTAGAGATAGACTTAAATTTATAGAAGCGTTTAACCATTTGAAAAAACTACAAGGTAAAAGGGAAGATTTTCCTTCCTTGAGAGCTTTAACTAGTAGCATAGAGCCTTTTATAGAAACACTACCTTTTACTTTAACCCCTGAACAACTGCATGTTATTTCTCAAATTAAAGAAGATTTATCAAAAGAGGATAGGGCTACTAAACGTATGGTGGTGGGTGATGTAGGATCTGGTAAAACAATGGTGATTTTAGCATCGGTTATGATGGCTTTACCTCATAAAAGTGTACTGATGGCACCTACCTCACTTCTTGCTTTACAACTCTATGAAGAAGCGTGTAAATATTTACCTAAATCAGTAAACATCTCTTTGGTAATGCAAGGAAAAGATAAGGGCGACTATCTTGAAGCAGATTTTATTGTAGGTACACATGCACTCTTGTATAAAAAAGATTTACCAGAAGCCTCTTTGGTAATGGTTGATGAACAACACCGCTTTGGAACACAACAGAGACAAAGCCTTGAGACTATGGTAAGTAAAGAGAATCATAAAGCACACTTCATACAGTTCTCAGCCACACCTATACCTCGAACACAAGCGATGATGTTATCTGAACTTCTTGATGTAAGTCTTATCACTACTACACCTTTTGAGAGAGAAGTTTTAACAAAAACTATTGGGAAACAGGACTTTGCAGAGTTATTAACACACATAAAAGATGAGATTGCCCAAGAGCATCAAGTGCTTATTGTTTACCCTTTAGTTGAAGCGAGTAGTGAAGTACCATACATGTCATTAGAAGAGAGTAGAGGATTTTGGGAAAAGAATTTTGAAGATGTTTATGTCACCCATGGAAAAGATAAAAAGAAAGAAGAAGTTTTACTAGAATTTAGGGAAAAAGGAAACATTCTTTTAGCCACAACAGTGGTGGAAGTTGGTATCTCTCTTCCTAGACTCACACTTATTGTTATAGTAGGTGCAGAACGCTTAGGTTTAGCTACTTTACATCAGTTAAGGGGAAGAGTAGGTCGTAATGGTTTAAAGAGCTGCTGTTATCTTTACAGTAATACGAATGAGAACTTTAGGCTCAATCAGTTTACTAAAACTACCAATGGTTTTGATATTGCAAAATTAGATTTAAAATTTCGTGATAGTGGAGATATTTTAGATGGTACTATTCAAAGTGGTCAAAAGTTTAAATGGCTAGATATGAGTGAAGATGAAGAGGTTATTACTTATGCTAAGAAGAGAGTAAAGATTTTAAGCTCTTCATCTTTTTAATCAAATTTATATTTTAAATTAATACTAGAGCGTATATCTTCTTTTTCTACATCATGATAAGGTGTAGCATTGTATTTATGGTTTATATCAAATGAGAGTGTGAGAGTTTTACTTAAAGAGGTATTAAGTTGTAAAACCTGAAATATTCTATAGTCAGATATATTATCTAAGGTAGGTTGGTAAAATCCAAGATATGTCAGTGAAAAATGCTGATTTATTTTTTTTACAAAAGAGATATAGCTGTTAATTTTTGTTCTCTTATGTACAGGGTTTTCTTTGCTAATAATATCAGGTTCCATGTAAGAGTAAAAAAGTCCTACCCCTACATAAAATTTATCAAAAGGTAAATCCAATTTTTTTCTAATATTTGCACCTATAAGATTACGGTCTTTTATCTCTTGAAATTCATTAAACTCTGTTTGTACAAAGAGTTCATAATCATAGTCAGTCTCTAATATATGATGTACATAACGAAGGTGGAATAGACCATCGTTTGTATCTTTGTTTCCATTAGATTCTCCATAAGTGTATGAAGAGATAAGATACAAAAGCCACTCTTTTGCATGGTATTCCCCTTTGACAGATAGGCTCATCTTTTTTTCATCTGAATTACCAGAGCTGTATTTTGCACCTAATGATATTTCAGCATCTAAGCCCTCTTTTTCACCTATTACAGGAGGATCCAAACTGATAAAAGCATAGGTGAAAGTTGTAAAGAAAAATAGAGAAAAAATGAGTTTAAACATAAAATACCTTAGTGTAATTATAGAGATTAAAATGGTATTATAACGATATAATGATTAGGTATCATTAAAAAATCAGGAGTGTTTATGAGAGTTAATGTTGGAGTAAATCTACTCCAACATCGTAGAGATTAACTATTAATAGAGTCCAAATTTACCATCAGCTCTTTTATACATTACTCTCATAAGTCCTTCTGTATCATTAAAAACAATAAATTGTCTTTTTTTCTCTGCTCTAAGTGCATCTATAGCTTCATCAAAATCTAGTGGTTTGTGTAACTCTAAATCCATAGGTACTAACTCAATATCTTCTGCATCTAAGTCAGTTACAGCTTCAGCTTCTGTTCCCATATCTTTAAAGCTCATAATTCTATGACCCTTAATTTTATCTGCATGACGTCTAAGAGATTTCTTCATTCTCTCAATAGCCAAATCGATTGCTGCATAAACATCTTTATCATTTTGAGTAATTACAATAGTATTTCTATCTTTTAAGTTTACTATAAATTCAACAGAAAATCCTTTTTTTTCACTTGATGAAATTACGGTATTGGCTGTGGTAATATCTAAATTATATTTATCCAATACATCTATAGCAGCCTCTACATGTGCTTTTATAGATTCAGTGAGTTCAAAATGTCTTCCTGTAATACTTCTTTTCATGACAATTCCTTTAGTTTTAGTATGGATATTAATTATCCATACTTAATTGTAACTTAAGAAACTTAATGAAGGGTAAATAGCGTACTTAAGATGCCTCTTGTCCAACAATATAGGCATAACCTGTTTCAGGTAAGATATCAATTGCAAAGGTTACATTATCAGGCATAGTAAATGTAAAGGTACACTTAGTGGTCATTATACTACTGTAGTTTGGTTGAGTTGAACCAGTAAACCCTACATGTGGGCGACCTAGATTGTCAAAACCAATATGTTTTTTACCCTCACAGCCACCAGTAGTAGCCATCTCTGTAATGCCATATTTATTGGTAATGAAAATTCTTTCACTAACACTATTGTCACCACCTCCACTACAATCAAGAGTATTACGCCAGAACATGGGTTTTCCATTTACAGGGTCTAGTGCAGATTCTTCTTGACTTGGTTCACCACTGAGACTCAAATCTGTCCCAATACCTATGAAAAGCCCTGAACCGTTACCACATGATTCTACATTAAATCTCCAAAAGGCTCTTTGCCATGAAGATTTATTAAACCTGTGTTTATTATCTGTAAGTGCTAAGTGTTGCGTGTATCGTATATCGGACAATATACTATCTGCTGCTTCTTGTTTAGCATCTCTCTCCATTCTTGGTATAGCTAAAGCGGTAATAATACCTAGTACAACAATTACCATGACAACTTCTATGAGTGTATAAGCACTTCTTTTCATATTAGATCCTTTTATATATATCATGATTAAATCTTTTGAACTGTACGTCTATGATAGGTGATATCCTCACCACTTGGATTATCTAAATCATTATAGCTTATATAGGCATCGACTATAATAGTAAGTGGTGTACTCTCAGTGCTAACGGTTTGGCTTAATTTTCTTGTTCCCTCACAACTACCCATCTCAGCAGCTGTACCTATGTATGCTATTTCTATTTGAGCACTGTACCCATTTTGAGTACCGTTTATTGTTCGCAAGCAGTTGTCCCCACTTCTATCATTTGCTGTAACTGCCATGACGGCATATTCTGTGTAGCTATTTGCCAGAAGTAGGGCTTGTTCTCTTTGGTACTGTGCTGTTGTCTCTTTTACTATTTTACCTGATACATTCATAATAAGTATAGCAACAGTAGACATAAGTACGATAACCGTAATAGCCGTAAACATGGAAAATGCTTTTCTGTGTTGATTATATAATTTCATTAGAATATCGCCTTTTCTTTACATGATGGTATAGTTGAGTCTTCTGCTATGCGCTCTTCTATACAGAGTTTGATACGTATCGTCTCTCCTCTTCCTTCAAATTTAAAGGTTGTCACATTTTTTAAAAGAAGCTGATGGGGTGTACCATCTGGAATATTCACACCACCAACAGGTGAAAAGTTATAATAAAGGTTTAAATCTCCCTCTTCAACTACTAAAGCATAAGAGGTCCAAGCTAACTTGTAACGTTCAACAATACGTGAAGCTGCTGCATCTAAAGTGATGGTCTCTCCAGAAGCACTACTGATACCGTGTGATGTAGAATCATTAGGAAAAAATATACTTGCATCCCCAATACTCTTTGCACCTGTATTTGCAGAGAGGTTTTGGATAATCGTATTGGCTAGACCTAGGTTAGACCCAGGAGTAGATAACAGGGTACTGCTACTTGCATCTAAATCACAAAAAGCACTCCAACCAGGTTTTCTGCTATCATCAGTAGAGATAGCTTCAAAGCTGTCATTGTCACTACCTACCCATTGAAGTACAGTGTATGCATTTGAAGCACTAAGCATGGCTGCATCAATGTTTTCAGGTGCTGAACCTCTTCCCTCTTTACGAGCAAGTGTATTTAGTATGGCATGACTTAAACGATTGGCAATTTGATTGATAGCAAGCTGTGTTTTGATAGAAGCACGATGTTGAGCTCTTTGTACAATGTAATTTTCATATACTTTAGCTATGAGTTCAGAACCTATAGAAGAGATAATTCCTAAAATAATAATAACAAAAATTACTTCAAGCATAGAAAATCCAAGTCTGTTTTTTAAATTTTTCATGATTAAAATACCCTCTCTTCAAATTTATAGCCACCTACATTACAGGAGAAAGCACGTAGTGTAATTTTCTTATCATTAAGCTCATCCACTGAACTGGTACTTGTTAACGTCACTTCAATGGTTTTAATATTACTACTACCTGCAGTTGCTCCAAAAGGTGCATAGGAAATTGTATGACCAGCACTATACCCACCCTCTACAGTGTCACTAGCGTAGCTTACATCAGTCTTTATATTTACTGTGGTTTTTTCTATATAGTCCACATCAGCATCTTCAACTAAACTTAATGTTATAACTCCAATAAAGTCATCTATATCATCTTCATCACCCTCTGAACCGAGTGTCGTAGTTGCGTTAAGGTCTGTACTGCCATTTGCATCTGAGAGAATAAAAGTTCTTTGACTCTGCTCAGGTGTACCTACACGTCTTCCTGTGTTACCATCTACATCTAACTCATTGGCACCATCTGTCACATGTAAAATAGGTGGTACATATCTGTAGTCAGTACTCTGCTCATCCCAAGCATACCCCATAATAATATTGATACGAGTAGATACTTCATTAATACCCTCTTGTTGAAGTGCCACAAAAGTACTCTTACTCGCAGAACTTATGAGCATGGGTGCTGACATCATTGCAATGCCCATGATAACTATAGCAAAAATAAGTTCTACCATTGCTACAGCAGGGCGAAATTTTTTGCTGTACATAATTTACCACTCCATTCGTCTATTTTTTTCTGTGTTGGCATTTCCACCTACAACATGACCTGTTTTACCATGTCCAGCCCATCCAGACTTACCTCTAAATTTAACTCGATAAAAAGGAGAAGCAACTTCTGTTTCACTCTCTGGATTGTAAACTAACCATGTATCTGTATAATCTGTTACAGAAGTATCTGCTGGGTCTTCTATTACTAAATCAACAGGTACTATAACTGGTGCAGTAGCACTGCCTTTAGTAATGTTGATACCGTCATTTTCTCCCTGCGAACTAATAGTAATCGTTGTTTGCGTTAAAGACTCACTTAGTGTAGTGGCTAACTCTATTTTACCATCTGATGTATTTTGATGATACCATGATTTCCACCAATTAGATTCATTGGTCTGTGCATAGAGAGCCATAATCCCTCTATCTTGACAAGTTGCATATCCTTCATCACAATAGAGTAGTACAGATACTGAAGTGTCTATATTCTCTTCTGCTGTCTCATAGAGTGTTAATGAAGGTTTTACTCGTCCAAAATAGAATGTTACTTTATTGTTACCTGTACCACTACCTACGATGTCTATATCATCATAGCTAGATACTATACTTACATTAATATCTGTTCCGTTTACATCAAATGGATTAACTACTTGATTGTTGTGACGTACATAATTAAACATGATTTTATGATTTTCATTACTCTCATCCCATGTAATAGTACGTACACCTTTCGTAAATTCAACTAAACTTTCTGTTGGTATGCCTTGTACGATCGCACGGTTACCCTTAGGGTGTCGTGTAGTTGGTGTCGAGCTATTCCACTCTGAAATATTTAAATCTACTGTTATATTGTTTTCATAAAATTGACTACCTTGATGGAAGTTTTGAGTGATATTATTATCTAAATTTTTTGCACTTATAGTAAATTCAACATGTGCAGACATATTTAAATCATTAGAAAGGTAGGTAAAGCTACCATTATTGTGGTTTGTTACATTCATATCTTCTACATCAAAATGGTGAGGAATAAAAGTGAGATTTTGCTCTCCACAGATATAGGTGTGAAATGGACTCTCACAATCCATACGTGTATCATCATTATCTACTGCTGCCCAAGTCATATCGGCAATTAGCATACCTATGCGTCCTACATCATTAAATGTTACATCTAAAATAGGCTCACTATCACCAGTTGTATTGCTTAATCTTGACTGACCTTGAATCATATATGATGGATTAGTAGCAACAGCACTTGTTGTACCGTGTAGTAAATTTTCTGTATCTAACTCCCATGGGGTTGTATTGTTTAAATAGAGGTTTGGAGCAGGAGTATCTATAATATTTTGAAAATCTTGTATGGTATATCCTGTTGCAATAGTATTGTCAGCATTTCTTGCAATGATATCTGTTCTATATAGTTCTCCTGCACGTAATTTATCGGGTGCATCGGTATGTGTAACGTTAATATCAAATCTATCAGGACGAATAGCAAAGTTATCTGTAGAACAAGATGCTTTAATGTTAAATGTACACATATAACACCCTAGTTCATTGTCATATAGAGGATTGTATCCTGGGTAAGTTGGGTCACCGCCTCCACTAAATCCACCATGTGAAGGGGTACAAGGCTCACCATTACCAAGTCCACATCTATCCCATGCATCTACACCAAAACCAGGTGTGTATTGACCTTCTGAGTTGGCACACTGTCCAATTCTTGCAAGGTTACCGGTTGTACTACTCCTAGCAAGACAGTCTTGTCCTTCTGCACTTAAGGTATTGGGGTCAACAACAATAAGTTGAATTCTTGCATCTTTTTTAAGATTATTGGGTACTACCATAGTTTTAGTATCTGAGTATTGACCATCAGCAATCTCTAAAACAATCTCTACACCAGATGGGTCAAGGAGTACTTCAGCATAGTCACCACAAGCACCACCTGATGTACTATTTACTAAATAAGGAACAATAACAAATGGTGCATCAGTTTGTGCGATATATGGTTCGCCATTATTTGTATTGATATCAAGGATTACCCCTGTAATATTTCTTTGTGAACCCGCTACCATTGTTCGAATAAACTTAAGACCCCCATCACTATCACTGGTATTGTGACTGTTGTTGTATGCTTCAAAGTTTGAAGCATTTATAGGGGTATCAATAGCATCTGCTGCTGTAGTGATTTGAACACCCTGCTCATTGTTACCTTGACAGTTATATACCCGTCCATAATGGTAGATACCCTCATACATATAGGTAGCATAAATTCCTATAGCATCAACACGATCTTGGTGTTGATTACCCTCGTAGGTATCGGTGTCAGACATAGTAAAGTTATGATCATTTGTTATCGTTCCTGCATTTGGAACTCTGTATGCAGCACGATAAGAGGGTCCCTCATCAAGGACAAAATCATCTACTCTGTCACATGAACCTGTGGAGGCACTACATGTTCCATTATCTATATCTGGAGCATAAATTTTACTGATATTTAACTCAGTCACCGTATTGTCAAGTTGACCGTTTGCCCCTATGATAACAGTAGAAGTACAACCATATCCATAATAGAAATTTCCTTTACTTCTACAGTTGGCAGTGTCAGAAGTGGTATCTTCATAACAAATCTCTTCTGCTTCATTTATCTCAGGTATGTCATTATCTTGAATCGTTCCTGTTGCATTGTAGTCAAGAATAAGAGTATTTACAGGATTTGACATAGTAATAACAAATTGTTCATACTTATCTTCTTGAATCACATCTCCTATAATGGAGACATCTATGCTATAGCTTGTCTCCCCTTGAGGAATGATAATAGTTCCACTGACACCATAGTAGTCACTTCCATTTAACGCGGTATCATCAGAAGTGGCATAGTCTATGGTTACATCACCTTCAACAGATGGTTCACTTAATGTAACAACAAAAGTAAGTGTAGAGGTACCCTCATCTGTCTCTACTACCGTTACATCTTCTATAGAGGCTCTTGTGCCACAAGGGTAGACAACACCACGGTAATATTCACCATTTTTTACATAGGTTGCATAGATGCTATCGGTATTAAGACAAGACATCTCCATCATGGCAGTTGTCTCAATAGCCCCATCTTCATCTTCTGGCGCAATATCATCATCAAATTCAAATGTAGTTGTTGTGCCAAGAAATCCCATAGGACCCATGTCAATATCGTTTTCTTCTAGACACGTTCCTGATGGTGCTACATTACAGCTTCCACCCATGCTTCCGCCCATACCATTTTCATCATAGTAGACAACAACGTCTGATACTGTATCTTCTCCAGCATTGTTAATAGGTATAGAAGTGATACATCCCATACCACCTCGACACATGCCCATATCCATACACATCATACCGCTATAACTACTCTCTCCATAACAGAGATCCTCAGCATTTTCATGAATAACAGGAGGGTTAGGGTCAAGAACATTAATGGTTACGGTTGCAATCTCAGAGTCATCAAAACCATCATTTACTTTAAAAGTAAAGCTCTCCTCTCCTCTATAGCCATCATTAGGTGTGTAGGTAAGATTAGGTGCTGTACCAGTAAGTGTACCATTTGTAGGTTGATCTATCACTGTAAATATAAGAGGGTCATTCTCAGGGTCAGAACCAGTAAGAGTAATAGCAACAGATATGTTTTCATCTGTTGATACACTTTGAGAATCGGCTGTAGGTGCTTGATTCTCTCCGCGAGTTACGGTAATTACTACGTCGTCGGTGCCTGTAGCTCCATCATCATCAGTTACGGTAAGGGTAATGGTGTGAGTACCCTCTGTAAGACCACTGATTGTTGGGTTACTGCCTGTCCATGTTGTTGTACCATCAGTCCAGCTATAGTTAGTAATGTTTCCATCACTGTCTGTACTTCCATTTCCATCAAGCGTAACATCTGAACCTAAATTAATGGTTTGGTCACTACCTGCATCTGCAACGGGTGCTTCATTTACTCTAGCATTTACTTTAATGATTACTGTGTCAGTTGCTGTTAATCCACCATTATCTGTAACTGTAAGGTTGAATTCATACTCTCCTGCAATTAACCCTTCTATGGTTTGACTGACACCTGTCCATGTAGTGTTGTCCTCTCCCCAAGTCCAAGTATAGTCAGTAATGTTTCCATCACTGTCTGTACTTCCATTTCCATCAAGGGTAACAATATCTCCCTCTATAACTCTTTGGTTACTACCTGCATCTGCTATAGGTGGTTGGTTATTAGGAGAGATAATAAGGATGATTACAGTATCTACGTCACTCTCTAGATCATCATTATCTGTGACTCTAAGTTGGAACTCATGAGAACCCTCAGTCAGACCAATTATCGTTGGGTTCACACCTGTCCATGTAGTTGCACCATCAGTCCAACTGTAGCTTACGATAGTCCCATCTACATCGGTACTTCCGCTACCATCAAGTGTAACATCGGTATCTGTTTCACCTTCTGCTAAAGTGATAGACTGGTCATCACCTGCATCTGCTTCAGGTTTTTCTAGTACTATATGCAGGGTTATCTCTACAGTGTCTGTAGCTGTTGCTCCATCGTTGTCTGTGACAGTTAATGTAATTACATGTCTTCCTTTTGGTAATCCACTTATGGTGGGACTCTCACCTGTCCATGTACTGCTTCCATCGGTCCAACTGTAACTTATAGTTCCATCACTGTCTGAACTTGCACTACCATCAAGCGTAACATCAGAACCTATAGGATATCTTTGATCTTCACCTGCATTTGCAATAGGTGGTTCATTTGGAACTTCAATGATGCTCACAGTAACCGTGTCTGTAGCCGTTGCTCCATCGTTGTCGGTTACTGTAAGCGTAATGGTATGGTCACCCACTGCAAGATTAGGTATTATAGTGGGGTTCACACCTGTCCATGTACTGCTTCCATCGGTCCAACTGTAACTTGCTATAGTTCCATCACTGTCTGAACTTCCACTACCATCAAGCGTGACATCAGTGCCTTCATCTGCTGATTGGTCAGAACCGGCATCTGCTGTTGGTGGATTATTGACTATAGCAACCTCACAGTTACCGCCCACTCCTAAGAGGTTATCTTTCCACCCACAGCCAATAGAACTGCCGTCACACTCTGATTCACTGTTTATATCTCCACACTCCATATCTCTACACTCATTACTACCAAAAAAACCTCCATCATCCCAATAACAAGAGGTATAGGCTTCACATTTTGTTGCATTTAAATTACACTTACTATTTGCATCATCAATACACTCTTGACAAGTTACATCAGCAGCAGATAAATTAAGGGTAAACAGAATTAAAAACGAAAATATTTTTAAAACATTAGATACTTTTTTCATAATAACACCTTTTTAACTTAAAATAAATTAAGTGAATATTTGTATTTACATAGTTAGATGATATAAGCTAATTGCTTACATATTTTGGTAGCTCGGTTGTCTTACCTAAGACCCGTGGCTTTCCGCCCTTACTTCACAGTAAGTTTGACTTTTCATTAAATGTAATACTTAACTTTATAGTATCATAATTATTATAAATTAGATATAAATTTATAACATTTCAATTACTACAGTATAAGCAAATAAAATTAGTATCTATAAAAACACTATTTAGTATTAAATATAATATGCTTTTTACATATTTTGAGATATGATAGTGCCTAATAATTATTTGATAGAATAAGGTGTATATAGATGAATTTAAAGAAGAGTATGGTTTTATTGGGAAGTATTTTTATACTATTGCTTGTCGGTTGTACCAGTAAAGATGATGTCACTGAGTTTAATAAACCAGCACTTTACTGGTATCAGAAAATCGGAAATAGTATTACTAATGGAAACTTAGACAAGGCAGATGCCTATTATATTTCATTGAAAAGTGAACATATGCGTTCTGTATTAATGCCAACAGCTATTATGATGTTAGCTGCAGCACATATGAATAACGAAGAGTATTTGTTAGCAAATTATTATCTTGATGAGCATAGTAAACGTTTTGGAGAAGAGAGAACCCTTGAATATACGATGTTTATGAAGCTAAAAGCCTCTTTTCTTGGTATAAAAGATGTCTATAAAGATCAAAAACTTATTATAGATAGTATAAGCAATGCAAATAAATATTTGTTACGTTACCCTGGTTCAATATATGCACCATTGGTGAATACAATTCTTATACGATTACAAATGAGCCAGTATTTACTTAATGAAAATATTGCATCATTGTATGATAGAACAGATAAACCAGCTGCTGCTAAACTCTATAGAGAAAAGAATAGTGGTTCTATCGTAGGTATGAGTGATATTAAACCACCTGAACAAGGATTAGTAGGTAGCATTTTTGATTAAATTGCTACTTGATTAAATAGCCACTTGATTAAATAGCTATATGGCGATTCTATATTTAACTATAAAATCGCTAGTTTGCTAACTTCTACTTTTTTCTCGTTCCCACGGTCTCCGTGGGAATGCGTACATCAATTTGATATGCAAGAAAAATATATTTTCTATACCGAATATTCATATGCATTCCCATGCAGGAGCATGGGAACGAGAGAAAATCAAATAATTTTATATATTAAGGATAACACTATGCAACTCACAGATTATGATGCATTTCCCAATACGCTACCTGTTGTAGTAGAGGATGAACTTTTTCTTTACCCATTTATGATAAGTCCTATTTTTTTAAGTAATCAAAAAGATATTGATGCTGTGACCCATGCTATGGAGAACAATACCCTACTATTTGTCACCTCTAGCGTAGCAGGAAAAGAGGGAAGTCGTGACTTTAACTCCATATACAAAGTAGGTGTTATTGGCTCTATTATGAGAAAAGTAGATATACCTGATGGTAGAGTTAAAATACTTTTTCAAGGTCTTACAAGAGGTGAGATTATGACATCTCATGAAGAAAATTTTAACAGTGCATTGATAGATATTGTAGAATTAGATCAATATAATACATTAAAAACAGATGCACTGATGGGAATTTTACGTGAAAAAATAAAAAGCCTATCTTCATTAAGTACAAATTTTCCTGCGGATTTAGTACGAACACTAGAAGAGAATGATGAACCTTATCGGATTGCTGATTTGGTATCGTCAATGCTTAAATTAGATAAAGAGGTAGCATATGCACTTTATGTTGAGAAAAATATTGAAAAGAGATTGCTTAATCTTATAGATGTAATTGGTTCTGAAATAGAGTCTGCAAAAGTTCAAAGAGAGATTCGAAGTAAGGTGCATACAAAGATAGAACAGACGAACAAAGAGTATTTCCTAAAGGAGCAACTCAAGGAGATACAGCAAGAACTAGGTATGGATACTCAAAGAGAAGAGGAGATAGCAACTTTTAGAGAAAAAGTAGAAGCGCTTAAACCACATATGCAAGAAGATGCATTTAAAGAGATAAATAAACAGTTAGATCGTTTTGCAAGAATGCATCCTGAGAGTGGTGAATCTCATGTTGTTCAGAGTTATCTCGAGTGGGTACTTGAACTCCCTTTTGGAAAAATAAGTAAAAAAAACTTATCTGTTAATGATGTTTCACGAGAATTAGATAAAGATCACTACTCTTTAGAGAAACCTAAAGAGCGTATTGTTGAATTTTTCTCAGTGCAAGAGTTGGCAATGCTTAGAGGTGTAGAGAAAAAAGAGTCAGGTGGGGTTATTTTATGTTTTGCCGGACCTCCAGGTGTTGGTAAAACTTCACTTGCAAACTCTATTGCCAAAGCTTTAGGAAGACCACTTGTCCGCATGGCACTAGGTGGATTAGAAGATGTAAATGAGCTTAGAGGACACAGAAGAACGTATGTTGGTGCCATGCCTGGAAGAGTGGTTCAAGGTTTAATAGAAGCAAAAAGTATGAATCCTGTTATCGTATTGGATGAGATAGACAAAGTAGGGCGTAGTATGAGAGGTGACCCAACAGCAGCACTGCTTGAAATACTCGATCCTGAACAAAATAATAAATATAGGGATTATTATCTTAATTTTAATATAGACCTTAGTAAAGCTATCTTTATTGCCACTGCAAATGATGTAGGACGTATTCCTGCTCCATTACGAGACAGAATGGAGTTTATAGGATTAAACTCCTATACACCCAAGGAGAAGTTTGAAATTTCAAGGCGTTATCTTATTCCTCAAGAGCTTAAGAAGCATACGCTAAAAAATAGAGAGTTTTCTATTAGTGATAAGGCCCTTAAATTATTGATTGATGAATATACTAGAGAAGCAGGAGTAAGAAATTTACGCCGTAAATTGGCTGCCCTTATGCGTAAAGTTGCACGAAAACTTTTAGAAGATAAAAGTAAAGACCATATTGCTATTACAAAGAAAAACTTGGAAGCGTACAGTGATAAAAAAGTATTTGAAATCTCTTTAGTAGATAAAAAACCTCAGATAGGTGTGGTAAGTGGCCTTGCTTGGACTGCTGTAGGTGGTGATGTTTTAACGATAGAAGCCATTAAGATAAAAGGGAAGGGTGTACTACAACTAACAGGTAGTCTAGGTGAAGTGATGAAGGAGTCCACACGCATTGCTTACTCTGTAGTGAAAATATTGATAGATGAAAAAAAGTTAGAAATAGTACCTTCGGTGATACCACATACGGTAAAAGAGAGAGAAGAGCGTATTCAAGTAGATGCTAGTGAAGTGTATAAGCGTTTTGACTTACATATACATGTTCCTGAAGGTGCAACTCCTAAAGATGGTCCAAGTGCTGGAATAGCTATGGTAAGTACCATAGCTTCTATTTTAAGTGAAAAGAGAATAGATAATAACGTAGCGATGACAGGCGAAGTAACATTAACAGGTAAAGTACTACCAATAGGTGGGTTAAAGGAGAAGTTAATTGCGGCATACAAGGCAGGTGTTACGAAGGCACTTATCCCTATCAAAAATGTGGAAAGAGATTTAGATGATATTCCAAATGAAGTAAAAAATAGTATAGATATTATAGGTGTCTCTCATGTAAGTGAAGTACTAAAAGAAATTTTTGTAGATTAGAAGGTAGAGATATACCTTCTATATTGTAATAGCAAATCCAAATAAAATCTAAACTATTTTAAGTTTATAACTTATTCAGTCCACTGTGCCATCGTACTGCTTAGTACATCTTCTCTCACCGGTTTTCTAAGAAAGTCGTTTGCTCCATGATCAAATACTTCGGCTTTTCGTGTGTCATCTGTAGAGAGAACAATAACCGGAATATGGGCATTAGCCATATCTGCTCTAAATATTTTTAAGAACTCTACACCATCTACAATTGGCATCATAATGTCTAATAAAACAATATTAATCTCTTCGTCATTTTTAAGCTTATCTAATGCTTCAGAACCATTCTCCGCTTCTACCATATCTGATACAGTAGGATTTTTCTTAAGAAGTGTTTGTAGTAATTTCCTATTAATGAAGTCATCATCAACTATTAATACTTTTAATCCCATTTTTTATCCTCTGTGTTTTTTAATAAATTCTTCAATTTTTTCTTTTGAATTTTCTGAAGTGATTATAGCAAGTTTATCATTAGATTGTTTAATTTCATCAGTGATTAAATTTGCATCTGTAATAAGTATATCATATATGTTTAATGACAGCTCATCTTTTAAAAGTTCTATATTATCTAAAACATTATACTCGTATCCTAAGTTGTCAATAACCTTTGTTAAAACTCTCTTTTCTAAAAGAAACTTTTTAGCAACAAGAATTTTTTTGTCAGAACTCATAGCTGTTTTTTGTGTAGGTGAAGGTTTATCACTCTTTGGTTTAGCAATTTTTTGAGGTACTACTTCTTTTTCAGTAATTTTAGCCTTAGCTTTAACTTTATTCTCTGTAGGCTCCTCCTGTATAGTGCTTACTTTATGTGATAAAAATTTATTGAGTACGTAGAGAAGTTCGCTAGTCTCTATAGGTTTAGTAATATACTCATCCATACCTTCAGCAAGGAATCTCTCTCTATCTCCTTTAAGTGCATTAGCTGTTAATGCAACAATAGGAACATGTGTCTGATTTTCATCTTCTTCATAATCAAGAATTTCATGAGTAGCTTCAATACCATCCATAACAGGCATTTGAATATCCATAAAAAGAAGGTCATATTGGTTATTTCTTCTTTTTTCAAAAGACTCTAAACCATTATTGGCTAAATCAACATGCATACCATGTCCTTCAAGGATACGTTTGATAAGTTTTTGATTAATAATATTATCTTCTGTAACTAAGATATCAGCATTAAATTTAGTTGATAAAACAGTTTTTGTTACCTTCTCAATAACTTGAGGTGTTTCATCACTGCTTTGTGTAAGTACCTTTTTGATTTTGCTTAGAGTAACAGGTTTAAAAATAACATTATCCTGCGCTATACCTATTTTTTCTATTTTATCTCTACTTGTAACATTAGCAATTAAAATAAGTTTAGATTTATCAATATGGTTGATAGTAGATAGCATATCATCTGTTGTGTTGTCTATATCAATCCAAAAACTACTGCATGTATTACTACTATTTAATGTTTTTAATTCATCAATAGATTTAAAAGGTTTAATTGTTGGTGCAAAGTATTCAAAATATTTTCTTAAAAAGTTATCTAAAGTAGATTTTGTATCAGCTTCGTATTTCGCTAATGTAATATGACTAAATGCTTTTGAGTAATTGGTTTTAGTAGAAGCAACTTCTTCAAGTAAAATAGTAAAATAAAACGAGGTACCTAAATCTTTAGCACTTTCTATTTCAAGTGTACCACCCATAAGTTCAACAAATTGACTAGAGATAGTAAGTCCAAGACCCGTACCCCCATATTTTCTGGTTACAGATATATCTGCTTGAGAAAAGGCATCAAAAATACGTGATTGCTGCTCTTTTGTCATACCTATACCATTATCTTTAACAGTGAATTTTATCTCTGATTGAAGTTCATTTTCATCATCTTCTATTTTTTCAATTTGCAGATCAATCTCTCCACCATAACTCGTAAACTTAACAGCATTACTAAGAAGGTTAATAAGAATCTCTTTAATTTTTGTTGGATCACCTTTAAGTTTAGTGTTAATTCTTGGATCCATATAGAAATTAAGATTAATATTTTTATCAGCAGCACTTACTGCATAGGTTTCAACAGCACTCTCAAATTCTTCAGCTGCATCAAATACAATATTTTCAATTTCAATTTTATTACTTTCAATTTTTGAAAGATCTAAAATATTATTAATAATACTTAAAAGGTTTTCAGAACTTTTATCAATAATAGAGAGAAACTCTTTTTGTTCTGTATTAAGATCAGTACTTCTTAATATTTCTGTAAAACCTACAATACCATTCAGTGGGGTTCTTATCTCATGTGACATATTTGCTAGGAAAAGAGATTTAGCTTCATTTGCCTGAAGGGCAGTTTGTTTATCTTCTCTTGCTGCATCTACTAAGGACTCAAGAAACTTATAGGCCTCTCTAGTTCCTTCATGTGTATTAAGGTTGATATTTTCAATATATGATGTGTCAGAAGCGAGGTATTGATCACTGCTTTTCATCTCGTCTACAGCTTTGTTAAGAACATCTTCAAGTTCATTAATATTACCTGTAATATCTCTTGCTGTGATATATCCTAAATATGCTAGGATAAGACTCAAAATCCAAATAGCTGTAGCAATAGCAAGTAGTATAAGTTGTTTTTGAAGAAATATGTTACTCTTTTCCCACAATCTACTTGAAATAATAACTTCGGCTTTAGTTAAAAGTGATATTTTTTGTGTTTGAAGCGTAAACCAATCCATAACATCTGCACTGTAGTCACCATTATCTATATCGGTTTGAATAGCTGCAGAAGTTTCTGAAAGTTCCTTGAGTAAACTCTTTGATTTACTACTATTAATTATTCTCAATAGTTGTTTTTTCAGTTCATCATCAGAAACTTGATCAATATTAAAAATATTGGCTTTGGTCTTAAATTTATCCCAAAGTGCAATAGCATCAAAAGACATAGACTCTTTTTTTGTCATGTAATAAGAGACAAGACCTCTCTCTAATCCTGCATTTTCTTTTGCTGTATATAACTGTGATAAGGTGGCAATTAAAGAAGAAATTTCAGAATTTAATGCAAAATTGTTAACTTGCAGAAGATTATTGAGCATGGGTGATGATATTTTTATGGTGTATCCATCAAAAAATATTTTTCTAAAGTCCTCTTCTACTATATCTGTCTTTTTTCTTAATTTTGCAAGGGCCCTACTATAAGACGATAGAGTTTGATAATGATTTTTTTCAAGGTTCATATACTCTGTAAGAATATTATAGAGAAAAGGTATATAAGAGGTATCACCTGCAATAAGATTTTCTTTTAATATACGTAGAGATATATCTGTATTTTTTCTCTGTTTAGTAAGCAAATCAATAAATTTTTTCTCCTCATTTCCCATATAAAGAGCAGATAGACCTCGTTCTTTACCTACCTGTGTAAGAGATTTACTTAAGTTTGCATTGTTATATAATAAATTTTTTAGGCTATTTGCTTTTTCAAAATTCATATATGAAGTTATAAAAAAATAACTTGATAAGAAAATCAAAAGTAATATAGGCACAAGTGCAATTAGCGTAAGTCTATTGCGTATAGTCATGTTACTTCCTTTTAGTTTTTAGTAAGTTTAATTTGAGTTTCAAGAGACAAAAAATGTCCCCAATAGAACTTAATCAGTTTTTCTAATTTGCTACTATCTTCACAAAACTGTATCTCATATAGTGTGTCTGCCAATGGTGTAATACGAAGATTACTAGATGTTCCTTTAAGTAGGTGACCTATTTTTTGAATAGCATCTAAATCACCCTCCTCATAGCACTTAAGCATTTTTTCTGTCTCTTCATGTGCTTGCACAATAAAGTCATCTACAAACTCTTCAATTAGTTCAACCGGTAATCCTAAATCTGTTGCTGCCTGTTCCATTTGAAAATCAAAATGTATAGGCTCAACATCATCAAGCTCGATAGTTCCAAAACCATTACTTGCTTGAGTAGTTTCCTCACTCTTTTCAGTAGGTATATCATTTATGATCTCTTCTATATTTATTGAAGGCTCTTCAATGATAGGCTCTTCTATTTCAACATTTGTTTCTTCTTTAGCAGGAGT
>JAYEHY010000019.1:0-38866 GCA_034659695.1 Campylobacterota bacterium
TAAAGTGATTTTTATACTGCTTAGAGACCTCTTTGTCTATGCCTTGGACTCTTAGGTAGGGTGGGTTTCCTATGATGATATTGAAACCTCCACTCTTTAAAATATCTTTGAAAAAGAGCTTATAGAGAAAAATTTGATTACTAAAGCCTTTATGGCTTAATGCTTTTAAAATATTGTCAATATCTTTGGCTTTAAATGCATTATCTAAATCTTTTTTGTGCTTTTTGGCATCTGTATTGAGTGGGGCTTGTGTGCTATAACGCTTACTTAGGGGCTTGAAAATTCCTTGTAAAATTTGTGATATTTTTTCTCTCAACTGATTTTTATCTGCATCAGGATCATAAAAAGAGTTAAAGAGCTGGTTTAAATCATTCAATTTATCATCAAGCCCTCTTCTATTTTTGAGAGGGTCATTCCCATGGATTGTCTCAAGCAGACTGTTTCCAATCATAATCTTAAAATCCAAATTAGGTAAAGCCCTCGGTTTTTTCTCATCTACTACAATACTCAACCAAAAACGCAGTTGTGCAATCTCTACAGCCGAAGGGTCTATATCTATCCCATAGATAGAGTTTTGAATAATATCTATCTTGGCTTGAACCACATCAAGATTTTCATCAAGCAGTTGTAAAATATGAATCAGCTCACCTAAAAGCCCCATGGGAAATGCCCCCGAACCAATCGCAGGGTCAAGAATTTTAATCGCTTCTATCTTCTCTTTTATCTTTTGCCTCTCTATTGTCGGGTCTAACTCGCCCTCAAATACAAGTTTTCTAACAGCCTCTTTATTTAAGGCATCAGGGAGTAAATACTCATAGATAGACTCTTTACACATATAATGTACTATTTCTCTAGGCGTATAAAAAGCCCCTTTCCCACTTTTGTAGTTCTCTTCTAGCAGGTTCTCAAACACTTTACCAAGCATCTCTGGGTCAATCGCTACTTCACTCTCATGTGGGGTATCCTCAATGATGGTAAAATTGTATTGGTCAAAGGTATTTATGATATTTTCAAAAATAGTATTTTCTATGTGTAATCTCTCATCATTATCCATACCATCAGCAGAGAAAAGCCCACCATTTAGATAAGGCATCTTGCCAAACTCTTTAAAGAGATTATCACTCTCTCTTCTATCATCGTTGAGTGCTTTAAAAAATATATCTTTTAAAATATCATCATAAAAGTTATCGTATTTTTTATATTTTCCCTCAAAACATTTGCTTAAAAATCTTCTATCTCCATCACCCCAACTCTTTTTTGCACCAAGCCAACCCTTTTTTTGTAGAAAATACAAAAAGGTAATACGACCCAAAAGTTTTTTAGAAAATCCTCGTATATTTGCATTGTCTCGTTCAAAATTTGCAAAATTATTTTCAGATAAATAAGCATTTAATTTTTCAAAAAGTCTTTTGTAATCGGCAAAAAATCTATCATTGAGTTTTTCAACAGAAAAAACTTCTTCTAAAATTTTTTTGCTTATCTTGTCACTATCAACTATCAGTTGGAGTTGATTTTGAGCTGTTTTAATCGGTATACCAGCTCCTAACTCATAGGTGTAGCGTTTAATACTCGTGTTGAGTGTCTGCTTTCCATCTTTAGTATCAAACGCCACATAAGAGAGTCGCCACACTTTGCTCTCTGGATGAAATATCGCCACCAAAGCATGGGTAATAATATGCTTTTGGGTCAATGAGGGGATAATGGCATTAAAACCTACTCTTTTCTTTTCTATATTTTTATTTTTTGACTTAAATACAAAAAACCCCAAGCGAGATTTGTCTGAGAGTCGTGTTCTTCCAATAAATTTATAAGCGTCAATATGCTCTAAATGATTTTGATTTAAGCCATCACTTTTAAACCGTGTATCTATCTCCTCAATCTTAAAAGTCTCTTTAATAAAAGATTCAAATTTCTCTTGTGAATACTCTTCTTTCAATAACGCTAAACTCATTTTTACCCCTTAAATACTTCTGACATTATCTCTTTAACCTCTAATTTATTATGCACTTTGACAATAGGTTTATAATTATCCAATAGTTCTTTTAACGCTTCTGTTATATTTTTAGAAGAGGCTACTTTTTTAATCTCTTGAGATATTAAAACATCTCCTCTGTTTAGGATTATGTCTTCTACTTTATCAAAAATTTCAGCATCTATTGTATCATTTTGATACCATTCTTCAAGATATAAAAGAGCCTCTTGTTCATCTTTTTGTTCTACTCTACCCTCTGATTTGTCTTGCCACTCTTTTTTAAATGCATCTTCAAAATAGGCAAGAGCCAAAGCCTTATATGCTTTATGACGCTCTTTATCGTTTGTCAAAGCAACCTCATCAGGTGACGCTTTGAGTTTTTCTGCCATCTCTATAAAAGAGAGTGGTTTCACGCTATTATCATCAACGCAGATATAATGTTTATTGTTGTTGACATCCAAGACCACATAGGCATTCGCTTCTTTTGCTTTTCGTGTTAGACTCAAACCATATTCTAACTCTTTTATCTCTTTAAATAACTCAGGATTTTCTTCTCTAAAGTCTCTTAACTCTTCAAGATAATCTAACTCTTCATCTCTCTCTTCTGCTTCTTTTTTGTAATCATCAAATAGATTAACTGATCCTATACTCTCATTTTTAGTATAGATTTGGTTGTCTTCTCCCATCATCGTATGTGAAGATTGAAGCTTGACAAATGCTTTTTGAGAAAGTTCTATGAGCTTATCTATATGAGAAGCTGGTTTAAAGTTATGTATATCTATAAAATCAGCTCTCGTTCCAATACGATTTACCCTACCTATGCGTTGAATAAGCTTTGTAGCATTCCATGGTATATCATAGTTGTAGATAGTACTACTCCTATGCAAGTTAATACCCTCGGCTAAAGTATCGGTAGTGATGATGATGTTATAATCATTTTTTTGTTTTTCTTCAGCATAATTGGCATCAAAATTATTTTGGATACTCTCTTTTTTCTTATCTCGGTTTTGGCTTGTGATAAAAAGCATCTTTTTTATATTTGGAAGTCTTTTTTTGAGATACTCTAGTGTATCTACCGACTCTGTAAATATCACTATCTTCTTCTCTTTATCTCTCTTTAATACCTCTATAAACTTCTCTAGCTTTGGGTCTTCATCTATCGTTTTCCACTTTTTAACAAGCTCTTGAAATATCTTATAATCAGATTCTAAATCAGTTTCAAAGCCTTCTTCAAAATCACTTTTCACTAAGATTTTTACTTTCTTACTAGCTCTTAATCTTTCTATAAAGGCATCATAATCTCCATCACTCTCTTCATCATAGTCTAAAATATCCGTCGCTTTTTCTCCAAGATAAATGATGTCTTTGTCAAAATTTTCTATAAATTTTTTGTAGCGTTTTTCATGCCTTCCTATCGAAATCTTAAATGCCCAAAATGAACTCTCAAAGCGTTTGATAAGCAAAGTTTGCATAATTCCAGAGAGTGGATTTTTATCAAAAATATTACTACTCTCACCAGCATAATATTTTTCTCGTGCCTCTGCTGTTAGATAATAGAGTAGATTAAAGCGTGAATAGTTTAATTGTTGTGTAATCTTCATAGCTGTCTCATCAAAGACTTTTCCAAGTTTTCCCTCTAGTTTATAGACATGCTCACTTGGTTTATTGACTTTAGGAATAGACAAGCCCTGTGCTTTTATATCTACCTTGTACATATCGTGGTGTTGTATATCGTATCTAGTACGGCGTATCATAATAGTTCGCAGAACATTGTCCCGTATTTGTTCAGACAATAGCTTAAGTGCCGATTCATCAATCCCATTTTCTGAATCTATAAATTTTTTATAACCCACCTCTTTTTCAGTAAAAAATTTCTGTATATTTGGACAATTAGGCAAAGTTGAATTTTTAACATTTTGAAAAAGTGCTATTTGATTAAATAAATCATTAGGTGTATTGTTTTGAGGTGTAGCAGAGAGTAAAATCACCTTTTTATTGAGACATATCTTATGGAGTTGTTTATATCTTTTGGACTCAGAATTCTTAAATTTATGTGACTCATCAACAACTATAAGTTCATATAGGTTTGCATTTACCTTAGATAAAGAAGCCAATGAGACTACATCACAAAATGTTATTTCAAATTCTTTTAAAGTATCTTCCCATTGTGTCCGTACGGCAGGAGGAATCACTATTAAAAATTTCTTAATAATAGTAGCTTCTAATTTTTTAATAAGCATCGCAATAACCACTGTTTTACCAAGCCCCACCACATCAGATAAGAAAAATCCATTATGCTCTTTTAGTTTTGCTAAACCATCATTAACTGCTTCTACCTGATAAGAGAGTTTCTTGTACTCTTTTGGTACATAGATATTTTTATCATCTATAAAGTTTATTCGATTTCCAAAATGTTCTATAAGTAGTTTGAAGTAGAGTTGATAAGGGGTTAAAACATTAGACTTTTCTACGGGTTTTTTTAGCTTAGGCAATATATGTGTATCAAAATCATCTTCTGTAAGTTCAACAGACTCTTCCCAAAGAGTGTCAAATACTTTAACAGCATCTTTTAAACTATGGTCATCTTTGAGTTCTGCATTTATCTCTGTATTTGCTTCTAGTCCATTATGCGTTAAGTTTGAAGAGCCAATAATCACACGACCTTGATACTCTTTTTGAGTTTGTGTATGATCCAACTCTCCTTCATCACGCATGAGATACATTTTAGAGTGTACATTTTTATCTGCTGATATGCGTACAATTATCTTTTTTTCAACAATAAGGTTTTTCATTGATTCAAAGTTAGCATACTCTTTGTGGTCTAGTGGCTCTTCATTGTAAATATCTGTTTGTTCATCTGCAAATTTTTTAATGAGTTGTGAAGCATCATAAGTATTTTTATCGGTATTAATACCTACTAAAATACGTGTAATTTTGATGTGAGAAAGGCTATCAGATATTTTATCGAAGCCTGTAATACGAAAATAAGCAATTAAAAAATCTAAGTATTCAATATTTTTATCTTTTTTTAAAACAGCATTAATTCTATTTTTAAGTGTATTTTTCTCTTCATTTGTAAAAAAACTTGAACTCATTTTAACTCGCAAACCCACTAGAAAAAGAACTTTTCTCTTGAACAATGGCTTTTTGTTTCTCTTTTTTTCTTGTATCTTTCTCTACAAAGATCTTTTTTCTTGTTTTAGGGTCTAACTCTGTGTAGTACATCACCGCAGAGTAGGTACTAGGTGTAGGGGTAAAGACTTGAGCTTGTTCAGGGTTCATCTTTAACTCGTTGGTTGTAAAGTCTTTGAGTGCATGCATATCTTTCTCTTTACATCCAGGGTGAGCAGCTATGAGGTAGTAGGTAAGAAACTGTTTTTTATCCATATCTTTGTTGAGTCGGTCATAGAGCTTTTTAAAGTCAACTAGTGTCTGTTTTCCTGGTTTACCCATAAGTTCAAGTACATGTTGTTCTGTATGTTCAGGTGCAACTTTCATCTGTCCTGATATGTGATGTTTTACCATCTCTTTGAGGTAAGAGTAACCATTTCTTTTGTCAGCAGTAATGAGGTCATACCTTACACCAGAAGCCACAAAAGCTTTTCTTACACCTTCTACTTCTCGTACTTTTCGTAAGAGGTTGATGTTTCTACTGTGGTCAACATGCATCACTTTACATAGACGCTCTGCATCTACACAACGTATGTCATCACAAGTACCTTTTTTAAGCTTCTTTCCACACTCATAGCCGTACATATTTGCCGTAGGTCCTCCTACATCTGAGATTATCCCCTTGTAGTCGTTATAACTGTTAAACTCTTTTGCTTCTTGTAAAATGTTCTTCTCTGAACGCGTTCGTATGGTTCGCCCTTGATGTACACCTATGGCACAGAAATTACACTCACCCCAACAACCATGGTGGGTCATGATGGAAAACTTGATAGTCTCCAAACACTTAACTTTTCCCTCCTTAGCGTAGTAAGGGTGTAATTCTCTTGTAAATGGCAAGTTAGAGTTGGCATCCATCTCATCTTCATCTAGGTAGTCACAAGGTGGATTTTGAATGAGAAAACGGCTATCGACAGGTTGACAGAGACCAGTAGCAGAGATAGGGTCGTTGTTGTTATAAAAGTCATCAAAGAGATCGATGTACTTCTCTTTAGTATCTACACAATCTTTATGAGATGGTAGTTGAATGTATTCATGCTTTGGCTCTTTGGCAATGTAGCAAACCCCACGGATATCTTTAAAGTCTCGCCCCTCTTCTAACGCTTTGGTAACTTGTTCTATCGCTATCTCACCCATACCATAAATGAGTATGTCAGCTTTTGAGTCAAAAAGAATGGGTTTTTTCATCTTATTTGCCCAGTAGTCATAGTGGCTTACGCGTCTAAGACTAGCCTCTATACCACCTAAAACTAAGGGTACGGTATTTTTAAAGTGTTGGCGTATTAAATTACAGTAAACACTCAATGCACGGTCAGGGCGTTTGTCATTTTTACCCCCTGGTGTGTAGTCATCTGAGTTACGAAACTTCTTTGTAGCGGTATAGTTAGAGACCATAGAGTCCACAGAACCACCGCTCACTCCCCAGTAGAGTTTAGGTTCTCCTAAACGCTTGATGTCTACGCTAGACTTAACGTCAGGTTGACCTATCATACCTACTTTGTAACCCATACGTTCAAGCATACGACCTACCATCGCCACTCCGATAAACGGTGAGTCTATATAGGCATCGCCACTCACTAAAATAACATCACACTGTTTCCAACCAAGCTTGTCCATCTCTGCTCTTGTGGTAGGTAAAAAATCTTTCTCTGTAAAGTTTGGTTTTTGTGGTTTTCTTCTTGAAGCCATGTTCTACTCTTTATCTTTGATGCTTTGAGATATCATAGCCACTAGCTAATGTAAGAAAAAAATCCTTCAGTGCAAATGCCATAGCCCCATAGACAGCTCTTATTTCATGTTCTATAGCAGGAGTTTGTGCTATTTTAAGTAGCTTGTCAAGCTCTTCTTGTGTAAACTCTTTAGTAGCAAATAGTGTAAACTCCTTGGTCTTTTTTAGGGTAGATTTTACATAGGCTTCTCTACTCTTTTCTATATATTTATTATCAAGTTTTTCTCCACCTGGAGCAGCCTGCATAAGAGGTTTAATAAGTTTGTCATAGTGAAGTGTTATGCTCTCTTTGTTGTTGAACTTTTCATTAATTTTTTCTACAGTACTTAGTCGTACAGAAGAGGACGCATTGTTTTCAAAAGTTTTGACATACGCTTTTATCTCTTCATTGTTATTTTTTTTCTCTATGCTAGTTGCAGAGATGAACTGTAAAAAAATAACATTTTTGTAGCTTTGAAGTACGTCATCCATCTCATTTTCACTTAAATTTTTTGCAAGATACTCTTTAAAACGAATGGTAAGCATCTGTATATCATACATCTTTTTCTCTTCAGAAGTATCAGCTTTTGAATTTAAAAATCTATTTTGCATTTGAGAAAACTGAGATTCAAGCTCAAGCAGTTCTTCATCGGCATTAGAAAGTGTAAGATACTGTTCTATCTGTTCTGATGAGGCAGAAAATAGAGCTTGAGTAAGTAAGAGGGTAAGTATTAATAATATTTTTTTTATATTCATATTCGTATTATAGCGAATTATTGTGTTAACTTCTTTCCAGAAATAAGTACTTCAAAGAACCTAACAGCCCAGGCTATAAACATAATGAGCCAAACTGTAGCAGAGATGTCAAAGAGTACCATAAAGTTCCACCCTAGGGCTGCGACTAGGGAGACGAGTATTCTGACTACTACAACTACTTGTGTAAAGTAAAAGAGTCTTTTTGTCCATGAGTCCGCATGCATCATGTTACCTGAATGTCCGATGGTGACACGTGTACCAAAGCCTATGAGGATGGTAAAGACAAAACCAAGTAGTAGAAGGTGTATGTCTAGCAGTAAAAATGATACACCAGTGATAAGTGTTACAAGATTTGTTACACCAGCAACGATAAATGCTATAGGTATCCAGTAGAGTGCTGTATGGAGTATCCAGAGTAGAGGGTTTGGGTGGGGGTATTGTAGTTTCCAACGTAAAAGCTCTTTACCTATGAGCGTACCGATGAGAATATCTACAAGAAAAGAGCTGTTAGTGTAGACACCCTCTAAAACAATATGAAGCACTAAGAGGGTAAAAACTACTTTGAGTAGGGTATCGTTTCTTCCTGCTAAAGAGTGAGAGAAGAAAGGTACCATGCGTTGTGCTACTGAAAAAGTAAGTAAAAAGAGAAAAAGATAGGTAGATATTTCTGTAGAGAGTCCTACAAGAGGTTGATAAAAAAGTTCTGCTACAATGAAAAGAAGATGTGCAAATAGACCAAATTTCATAGAGAGGAGTATCCAGTAGATGTCGTGCTTGTCTTCTATGAGAGTTTTTTTGTAGATACTACTCAATATATTTGTACCCATAAAATGCCCTGCAAATACTAAAAGCATTCCTAAAGCAGAGAGAACAGGACTAACGATACTCCCTAAACTAAACAGTGCAGACCCAAGATAGTAGAGACTAAAAACTTGCATATATCTGTTTTTTTCTATACTTGGAGTAGAAGAAAACCTTGGAAATGTGGTAAACAAGAAGGCAAAAAATGCAGGAGTAAAGAGTAAATAAGTTAGTCCATACGCATGATAACTTCCATTAGAGATGGCAAGGTTCATAACACCCTTATAGGAGAGTAGAAAAATAAGCATAATCACAATAGCATTGATAAAAGCTAAGATAAAAAAAGGTTGATGAGGTTGAGAAAAGAAGTAGTGGTTGTCAGCGTTTTCAGAAAATTTCATATGCATAGTACGACCTTGTTTTGATATGCATAATAATAACCTCTCCTTCTTTAAAAGGAGAGAAATTTTTTAATTAAAATCAGGTTTTGGTGTGTTATTTGTACTTTTTGGTAGTTGTGGATATGAAACTTCTGGTTTTCTTCCCTCTAGTGCTTCAAAGAAGGTTACGATTTTTGCCGCTTCCTCATCAGTGATTTTGATACCTAGTTGTGTACTTCCCATCTCTTTTACCGCTTCGGCTAAGTTCCAGATGGCACCATTATGAAAATAAGGAGCAGTCTCTGTGATATTTCTAAGCGTAGGAGTTTTTACCATACCTTTTGCATCACCTTTAAAATCTCCTATGTGTGCAAATTTATATTTTCCAGCAAGTTCAAATGGTTGCATTGTACCACCTAGTGCTATACCTGTATGACAGCTTGTACACCCTTTTTCTATAAATGTTGCTAGACCCTCTTTTTCTGCCTTACTCAGAGCATCTTCTTTTCCATTAAGGAAGTCATCAAATCTTGATGGAGTTACAAGTGTTCTCTCAAAAATACCAATAGTTGCAGTAATAGTTTCAAAATCTACTTTTACATCTTTACCATATGCCTTTTTGAACTCTTCTACATAGGCAGGAATAGAGTTAATTCTCTCTTCTACAAGTGCTTTAGGTGATGCCATCTCAGGACCTGCTTGCATAGGACCTTGTGCTTGGTCTTCTAGGTGTGGACTTCTACCATCCCAAAACTGTGAAGAGAAGAAAACAGCATTATAAACTGTTGGAGAGTTAAGGTGATGTGGATTAGCAGTCCATTTGTGACCTACAGCAGCCGCAACACCATCAGCACCACCTAGTCCAAGGTTGTGACAAGTATTACATGAAATAATCCCACTTTTAGAAAGTCTTGGTTCAAAATAGAGTTTTTTCCCTAGCTCAACGGTTTCAGCAGTAATAGTACCCTTAGGGTCTGTAAGTTTAAGTAGTTCAGTTTGACTCTCAGGAATAGCAACAAGACCAGACTCTTTTGCCTTATGAGCAATAGAAGCAGCTCCAAATAGAAATGATGATGTTACTAGAGAAGTAACAAGTAGTTTTGTAATTTTCATTATTTTATCCTCTTATAATTAATATAGGAAAATTATATATTAATTACTCTTAAGAGATAATTATTATTATTCTATATTTATTATGTTTTATGCTTAAACTGATACATCATAATAGATGCAGCAACACCTACGTTGAAACTTTTGACACCTTCCATCATCTCTATGGTTACGATTTCATCACAAAAAGAGAGTACTTCATCGCTTAAACCAGAACCCTCATGCCCCATGAGTAGTACCCATTTGTCTGTGACTTTTACAGAGGCTAGAGGTGTTGAGTCTTGGGTAACTTCTGCGGCGTAGATGCGGTATTCGTTTTTTTTGAGAGTTTGTATGGTCTCTATAATGTCATCATAAAGGTGAACATCTAACATACTTATATGACCCATCGAAACGCGTAAAGCTCGTCTTGAGTAGGGGTGTGGTCCATGGTTTGGTACAACATAGGCATCTACTCCCAAAGCAGCAGCAGAGCGTGCAATGGAGCCTATGTTTTGGGTAGAGCTTATCTCGTCTAGCATGATTATGTGCTTGCCTAAGTTGTTTAATGGAGTCTCCTTAGGGCGTATGCCATGCATCATAACATTATGGTGTATCTTATGACCTACAATATTTTGCATCTGCTCTTTAGTAGCAACGTAAAGTATGGCAGTCTCATGCAGTGCTACAAGTGCTTGATGTTTCTCATAGTACTCCTGTGTAGCAAGTATGCTTTTGACCTCTATGTTCTCTTCAAGTAGTAAGTTTACTACCTTAGGACTATCTGCAACAAAACTACCATCTGCTTTAAAGGCATGTTCCCTAAATTGATGGTAAATCTCTAACTCTTTGGCATTAATATTATCTATGGGTATATAATTCATAGGGGTATTGTACTCTATAGAACTTAGTTAAAATACTAGTTGAGTTAAATATTAATCATTTAGGGGTACAATATAGAGAGTTGGTAGAAAGGATACCTCATGTCTGAATATATTAAATGGTTTAATGAACTTAGCATAGATGATGTTGATTTGGTAGGGGGCAAAAATGCCTCTTTGGGTGAGATGTACCAAAACCTTACAGCAGAGGGGATACGCATACCTAATGGGTTTGCTATCACAGCAAAAGCTTACCAACATATTTTAAATGACAATAAGGCACGGGAGAAGCTACACACCCTCCTAGACAACTTTGACCCTGATGATGTAGCACTCTTGCAGGAGACAGGTAAGAAGTGTAGAGATATTGTCTATCGTTGTAAATTACCTGATGATTTGATAGTACAGATAAAAAGTGCTTATGAGGCACTCAAGTTTGAGTATGGTGAAGGTGTCACACTTGCAGTGAGAAGCTCCGCTACTGCTGAAGACTCTCCCGAAGCCTCTTTTGCAGGACAAAATGAGAGTTATCTTAACATTAGTGGTATAGATGAGCTTTTAGATACTTACAAACGCTGTCTTGCTTCCAATTTTACTGATCGCTCCATACACTATAAATATGACCATGGATTTGACTACTTGAAAGTACATCTTAGTGTTGTGGTGATGAAGATGGTTAGAAGTGATATCGGTGAGAGTGGGGTGATGTTCTCCATAGATCCTGAAACAGGCTTTGAAGATGTGGTTTTTATCAATGCATCATATGGTTTAGGAGAGAATATTGTACAGGGTGCTATCGCTCCAGATAGCTTCTATGTACATAAACCTACTTTTAAAAAGGGCTACCGTACTGTACTAAAACGAAGGCTTGGAACCAAAGCACTGACTATGGTTTTTGATGATAAAGTAAAGATAAAAAATATCTCTACAACCCAAGATAAGCAGAAGAGATTTTGCATCTTAGATGAAGATATACTGCTCTTAGCCCAGTATGCTATGAAGATAGAAGCACACTACTCTAAACAAGCAGGGTATAACAAACCGATGGATATAGAGTGGGCAAAAGATGGTATAGATGGTCAACTCTACATCGTACAAGCACGCCCTGAGACGGTACAGTCTCGCAAAAACAATACCTCTATAGAGATGTATAGTCTTAATGAACAGGGTAAAGTGTTGTTAGTAGGGCGTGCTGTAGGAATGAAAATAGGCTCTGGGAGAGTACGCAAAATTACGGACACAAGTAGACTAGATGAGTTTGAAGCAGGAGATGTACTTGTGGCTAAAACAACCAGTCCAGACTGGGAACCAGTGATGAAGATAGCCTCTGCCATTATTACAGACAGTGGAGGACGAACTTGTCATGCGGCTATCGTCTCTAGGGAACTAGGTATACCTGCTATCGTAGGTGCTAAAAATGCCTCAAAGTTACTACTTGACAGACAGGAGTTGACCGTTAGCTGTTGTGAGGGTGAGACGGGTTTTGTCTATGAGGGGATTTTAGATTTTACTGTAACGAAAACAGACCTAACACATCTGCCTACTACACAGACAGAAATTATGATGAATTTGGGTAACCCTGACCTTGCCTTCTCTTTAGCCTCTCTTCCTGTAGATGGTGTAGGTCTTGCACGGATGGAGTTTATCATAAGCAGTTCTGTCAAGACACACCCTATGGCACTTGTACATCCTGAAAAACTTGACGAGATAACAAAAGAGAAAGTAGAAGAGCTAACCTATGCTTATGAGAGTTATGAAGAGTTTTTTGTAAAAACACTCTCTGAGGGGGTTGCTAGCATCGCAGCATCTGTTTACCCCAAACCCTGTGTAGTAAGAATGAGTGACTTTAAAACCAACGAATACGCATCGCTTCTTGGAGGAGGTTCCTTTGAGAAAGATGAAGCAAATCCCATGATAGGCTTTCGTGGAGCATCACGCTACTCTCACCCTAACTATGAAGAGGGTTTTGCTTTGGAGTGTGCAGCGATGAAACGAAGCAGAGAGTTAATGGGCTTTGAAAATGTTATCTTGATGATACCTTTTTGCCGTAGAGTAGAAGAGGGGGAAAAGGTACTTGAAACTATGGAAAAGTATGGGTTGAAGCGAGGTCAAAATGGGCTTAAAATTTATATGATGTGTGAAATACCAAACAATGTCATACTCATAGATGAGTTTTGTAAACTTTTTGATGGTATCAGTATTGGCTCAAATGACTTAACACAACTTACGCTTGGTGTTGACCGTGACTCTGAGGTCGTTGCTTTTGATTACGATGAAAGAGATTCAGGAGTGATGAAGATGATAGAGATAGCAATAACAGGTGCCAAACACAACCATCGTCATAGCAGTATCTGCGGTCAAGGACCCTCTGATTACCCTGAAATGGCAGAAGCCTTAGTCACCATGGGAGTAGACTCCATAAGTCTAAACCCTGATTCTGTACTCAAAACCATACAACTTATTGGCAGGGTTGAGTCTAAAAGAATCAATAGTTAGCAGATGATATATTTAATCCAAATGATGTCATAATGTAGTTACATTATTTGAAGGAGAAGTCTATGGCAACGATACAATCATATGGAGCCACAGAGGTTGTGACAGGTTCATGTCATCTTTTGCAGTTACAAAATGGTATGACACTGCTTATTGATTGTGGGATGTTTCAGGGGCAAGAGCATGAACGTAACTATGAGCCGTTTGGGTTTGACCCCTCTACGGTGGACTTTCTTCTTATCACTCACGGACATTTAGACCATGTTGGACGCATACCCAAGCTAGTTAAAGAGGGGTTTGATGGAACTATCGTCACACACCGCTCTACAATGGGCTTAGCTGAGATTGTCCTCCTCGATAGTGCCAATTTACAAGAAGAGGGATACAAAACCAAGTATCGTAAAGCCCAACGAAGAGGTAAAGAGAAAGAGGTCAGAAAGCCACTCTATACAGAGTCTGATGTACGCAGAGTTTTTCACTCTCCAACAATATATACTGCTTATCATGAAACGGTAGATTTGGGTAATGGTATTACGGTTTACTTCTATAATGCAGGGCATATTTTAGACTCAGCGATGATTAAAATCTCATTTGAGGAAGATGGGGTTAAAAAGAGTATAGTCTTTAGTGGAGATTTGGGTAATCATGATGATTTGGTAATGCCTTCTCCTGATACAATAAAAGAGACAGATACGCTTTATATCGAATCTACTTATGGTGACCGCAACCACAAAGGTATTAAAGAGAGTGACCAAGAGTTACAAGCTATTATTCAAAAAACACTTGCTAGTGATGGTAATGTCCTCATCCCCTCCTTTGCTATAGAGAGGGCTCAGGAGATATTGATCTTACTCAAACAGATGTATGACAGAGGGGAGCTTCCTGAGTGTAAAATCTACTTGGATTCGCCTATGGCAATTCGTGCAACAGAACTCTACAAGGAGTATCACGAGGAGTTGAGTGAAACTTGTAATGACTTTTTAGAACAAGATGGAACAATCTTTGATTTTCCTTATCTTAACTATACGCTGAGGGTATCTCAGTCAATGGAGATAAATAACGAACGTTCACGATGTATTATCATCGCAGGAGCAGGAATGTGTAATGGTGGACGTATCTTACAGCACTTTAAACATCGTCTATGGGATAAGAAAAATGCATTGGTCTTTGTAGGTTATCAAGTCAAGGGTACTTTGGGTCGCAAAATAGTAGATGGAGCCAAGAAAATAGAGGTTTATGGTGAAGAGATTATTATTAAATCTTCTGTGCATACTATTAACGGCTTCTCTGCTCATGCTGATCAAGAGGGTCTCATTGAGTGGATGCAGAGTTTCGAGAAGCTTGATAAGATTTTCCTTGTTCACGGTGAGAGAGACAAGCAAGAGATATTTCAAAAAGAGATACTCAAACGCCTAGATCGCAAAGCCCATATTGTCAAACGAGGCGAACCCATAGGAGTTTAAGATGGATTTTTATAACCAAACTATTGATAAATCACTAGCAGAGTTACAAAGCACCCCTGAGGGTCTTTCACAACAAGAAGCCAAAAAAAGGGCAACCGAGCAAGGTCCAAATACTCTTCCATCAGAGCCTGATATGGGGCTACTGACATCGTTTATCATGCAGTTTAAAAGCCCTATTATCTATGTGCTTCTCTTAGCTTCATTGATGGCGATGAGTATCGCTGAGTGGATCGATGCAGGGTTTATTATGGCGGTGCTGTTTCTCAATGCTATCATCGGGACTTATCAAGAGTACAGTGCTTCACAAAAAGCAAAACTGCTCAAAAACCTCATCAAGACCCTAGCTATCGTACGCAGAGATGGTGTGGTAGAGGAGGTAGAGAGTCAAAATATCGTCACAGGTGACATCGTCGTCGTCGAGCCTGGTACCAAGGTAGCAGCAGATATGCGACTCATCGATGCTAGGGGCTTACTAGTCAATGAGTCTCTGCTCACAGGAGAATCTGTCGATACCCACAAAGAGGCAACATTTTTAAGTGATAAGCCCAAGCTTTTGATACCTGAACAAAAAAATATGCTCTTTGCAGGGACTTATATCTCTAGTGGTCGTGGGGTTGGCGTGGTCTCTGCTATCGCTACAGATACCCAAGCAGGTAAAATTGCCCAACTCCTTAGTAGCAAGAAAAAAGCCAAAATCCCTCTACTAGAGAAGATGGAAAAACTATCAATGACTATCTCTATGGTGATAGGTGTTGTTGTCATACTGCTCTTTGCTATAGGGCTTTTTAAGGGACTCTCTTTTTATTCTCTCTTTCTCTTCTCTGTGGCATTGGCAGTCTCGACGATACCTGAGGGCTTGCCTGTGGCTATCACCGTGGCACTCACCTCTGCGTCTGTGGCAATGTCCAAACGCAATGTCATCATCCGAAAACTAGCAGCGATAGAGGGTTTAGGCTCTTGTACGCTTATCGCTAGTGACAAGACGGGGACACTCACACAAAACAAGCTAAGTGTAGAGTATTTCATCACACCTGAGAGGGTTTTTGACACCAATACACTCAATGAAGCACACGACAATGTCTATCTCACCTCTATCCTCTGTAATGAAATGCACTACAAGGAGTCTTCACAAGGAGAGATAGACTTCTTTGGCGACCAAGTAGATATAGCCCTAGCACACTTTGCGACACAAGCGAGTGAAAACTACCTCACCAAAATCAAATCTTATCAAAAGATAGACGAGATACCCTATGAGCCAGAAAATAGATTTTCAGCAGTGATGATGTCTTCGGATGATTTGATTATACAGCTAAGCAAGGGGTCTCCCGAGACGGTTTTGGAGCATTGTGATATGTCTCAAACTCAAAAAGAGAAGATTTTAGCAGATGTAGATGCGTGGGCTTTGAAGGGGTATCGTACCATTGCTCTAGCCTACAAAGAGTCATCCAATGAGTCACGCATCAATCTCAACCACTTTAGCTATCTTGGTTTTGTGGCTATTATAGACCCTGTGAGAGAGGAGAGTCCAGAAGCCATACGCAAAGCACAAGAGGCAGGTATTAAAGTGGTGATGATTACTGGTGACCACCCCAATACTGCTCTGTGTATTGCCAACCAACTAGGTATCGTCTCAACTCCAGAGACGATTATGAGTCAAGAGGCTCTTCATAGTTGGGAAGAGAGAGGTGCATTAGCCAAAGAGATTGAAAACAAGACAATCTTCTCACGCATCTCACCTTCTCAAAAGATGAAAATCGTCACAGCTTTCCAAGAGCTTGGACACTATGTTGCCGTCACGGGTGATGGGGTTAATGACGCACCAGCCCTCAGACACGCCAATATCGGTATATCGATGGGCAAGAGCGGTACAGATATCGCCAAAGCATCGAGTAGTATCATACTCACTGATGATAACTTTGCTTCTATCGTCAATGGTATCGAAGAGGGTCGACGCGCCCACGATAATATACGAAAAGTCATCTATCTACTTATCTCTACAGGTTTTGCAGAGCTTGTATTGGTGATGTTGTCATTTTTACTAGGGATGCCACTACCTCTGCTTCCCGTACAGCTACTATGGCTCAATCTCGTGACCAATGGTATACAAGATGTGATGCTAGGACTTGAAAAAGCAGAGCCAAATATCTTACAGAGAAAACCACGCCCACCAAAAGAGCCGATATTTAATGCTCTGATGATGCGACGCATCGTGGTAGGAGGAGTCTACATAGGTATTACAGCCTTTAGTCTATTTTATCTACTATTGCAAAGTGGAGAGAGCGTAGAGAGTGCTAGAAATATCACCCTGCTACTTATGGTACTCTATGAAAATGTCCATCTCTTCAATAGTAGGTCTGAGACCAACTATCTACACAAAATACGCTATAGAAGTAGTTTCACATTGATTGTTTTAGTTATATTTACGCAACTTCTGCATATTGTGTGTATGTATATACCATTTATGCAAACCGTACTCTCTGTAGAACCTGTCACTTTTAAAACTTGGCTTTTATTGGCTTTAGCGTCACTTAGTTTGGTTCTTGTAATGGAGATTGATAAGTATTTGAACAGACAAAAAGCAAAAAACAGAAGGTCTAAGCATGCATAAAATTCCAAAATCACATCTTATTCTCTATATGCTTTATTTGGTGGTTTGGATTATCGCAGCTATTGATCCTAAGTACCCTGAAGATTGGCTTCTTGAGAATGTCTTGGTTTTTACAATGGTACCTTTGGTGATATGGCTAGATATCAAATATCGTTTTAGTTTTATCAGTATGGTATTTTTTGTGATATTTGCCTCTGCACACTCTTTGGGGTCTCACTATACCTACGCAGAGATGGAGTACTTTAACGCTATTACAGAGTGGTTTGGTGCAGAGAGAAACCACTACGATAGAGTGGTGCATCTCCTCTCTGGACTGCTACTCTTTCATCCTATTTATGAGATGAGTATTACCATTATTCCCAGAGTCAAGATAGCACTGCTCTTTACCCTGACAGCGATAATCTCTATCGCCACTCTTTATGAGATTATCGAATGGTTTGCTGTACTTCTCTTTAATCCTGAACTAGGCATGGCATTTTTGGGTATCCAAGGTGATGTTTGGGATGCCCACAAAGATATTCTACTGGCTATTATTGGTGCATTGGCTAATCTACCATTTTATCGGTATTATGTAAAGGTGACGGAGGAGAGAAATAGATAAATGAGGTGGCTTATAAAGCTCATATAATTAAAAAACTGTTACACTTGCTGAAAATTTTTATAGGAATATAAGTGAAAAAAATATTATTTGGAATATTGATAACTGCTACTGCACTAATAGCAGAGGTTAAGGATGTATGGGTTACGGCTGATTTTTTTAAAAAAGACATTAAAATTATAGATATTCGTACACCTGGTGAGTGGAAGCAAACAGGTATAGTCAAGGGAGCATATACGATTATGTTTTTTGATGAAAAAGGTAAATATGATGTACCTAAGTTTTTAGAAGAGTTAAATAAAATAGTTAAGAAAAATGAGCAGTTTGCACTTATTTGTCGTACAGGAAGTCGTACAGGAGAGATAAGCAAATTTCTTTCTGCTGAGTTTGGCTATAACGTGATTAACTTAGGTGGTGGCATGATGAAGCTGATGCATGAAGGGTATAAACCTGCACTGTATAAGTAAATATAGCTTTAAACTTGATTGACATTGACTAAACTATTTTGATATAATAACCCTAAGTTTAAGAAATCAATAATTTTAGGAAATAGTAATGTCAAAAAGTTTATATGAAACACTTGGTGTAAGTGAAAATGCCAGTGCGGATGAGATAAAAAAAGCCTACAGAAAACTTGCAAGAAAATACCATCCAGATATTAACAAAGAAGAGAGTGCAGTAGAGAAGTTTAAAGAGATTAATGCTGCGTATGAAGTCTTAAGTGATAAAGAGAAAAAACAACAATATGACCAGTACGGTGACCAGATGTTTGGTGGTCAAAACTTTCATGACTTCGCTCGTGGTCAAGGGCAAGGTGTAGATCTTGATGATATTTTACGTCAAATGTTTGGCGGCGGCGGTGGAGGTTTTGGGGGAGCTCAAGGAGGATTTGGTGGCTTTGGTGGACCAGACCTTGATGAACAAGTACGCATTACTGTGCCATTTATGGTTTCAGTTAATGGTGGAAAACACAATGTTACTGCTGCTGGAAAGAGTTTTGATATCAAAATTCCTGCGGGTATTAAGAGTGGTGAAACTATGCGAGTACGTGGTAAAGGAAAACAGTACCAAGGACATGCAGGTGATTTACTTTTACAAGTAGAAGTTGCTGCTTCTGATGCGTATGAGAGAAAAGGTGATAACCTCTATAAAACTTTTGATGTACCGCTTAAAGAGGCACTTTTTGGTGGAAAAATAGCGGTAGAAACACCAGAGAAAGAGGTTTCACTTAAAGTACCTCAAAATACTAAGAATGGTCAAAAATTTAGACTTAAAGGTAAAGGTGTACCAGATAGAAAAACTGCAATGAAGGGTGACCTGTATTTGGTAGCTAATGTGGTATTGCCTGATGTAGATACATTAGATAGTGAACTTAAAGCAATGATAGAAGCAAAACTCTAAAGGAATAGTATGCATAGTTATGATGAACCCGTTTATCTTATTTCAGTTGTAGCAAATATGCTAGGGATACATCCTCAAACATTAAGACAGTATGAGAGAGAAGGACTTGTAGAGCCTTCACGTACTCAAGGACGTATGCGTCTTTACTCTCAAAGAGATATTGACCGTATGAAGCTTATTTTACGTTTGACTCGTCAAATGGGAGTAAACCTTGCAGGGATTGACATTGTTTTACAGCTTAAAATACAAATAGATGAAATGCAAAAAGAGATAGACCTACTTCGTGAAGAGTTAAGTCGTGTAAATCATAATGGTTCTGTGCATATAAGTAAGGCTTTGGTGACGAAAAGCAGTTATGATATTGTAATTTTTGAGGATTAACACAACTTTTTCACTATTTTTTATTATACTATGTCAATGATTTTAATTTTAAGGATTTGACATGAACCCAAAGAGCATAAAATACTCGCTTCCCCTTTTTCTAATTTTTCTAATTTTTAATTTACCAATTTTTGCAGAGATGTCAAAAATTGATGATTGGGATGTGAATGCTACTAAAAAAACTAAATATGCAGTTAAAAGAGCTTCTCATATAAATTCCACTACAAAAGTTAGAGGTAGTGTACCTCTAATGTCGCCCTCTCCAATGATAATGAAAAGCACTAAAATAGGGTTAGCAGTAGGCGGTGCAAAAGATACAGATAACTTTATAGAGAATATTAAACAAGAGTATCTGCCAAAGTTAGATGCTATTACTTATGAAGGTACATATTATCAACACTATTTTGAAACAGGTTTAACAGGAGAGTGTAAATCACTTTTCTGTCCCTCCTATACAAAGGCTATGAAAAGAGACTTATATACAGATGAGAAATCTTATTATTTGAATGTAGGGTTGAATTCTGGTATCGAAGAGAGTGACTTTAAACGTAAAAAGTTAAATTTGGTTGTTGTTTTAGATATATCTGGTTCTATGGGTGGAAGATTTAACAAATACTATTACGATAAAAAAAATAGATCTCACTCAGAGTCAGAATCTAAAAGTAAAATGCAAATAGCCAATGAGGCTATTGTTGCAATGGTCAATCATTTAAACCCTGAAGATAGTTTAGGGGTGGTACTTTTTGATAACAATGCATATAGAGTAAAAACACTGCGTAAAGTAAAATATACTAAGATGGATGCCATTAAAGAGCATATTTTAGCATTAAAAGAGCAGGGTGGTACAAACTGGAGTGCAGGGTATAAAGCAGGGTTGAAATATTTTGATACTGTAGAGAAAGAAGGGTATGAAAATAGGTTAATTTTTATAACAGATGCTATGCCTAACAGAGGTGAGTTAAAGAAAGATGGGCTTTTTGGTTTAGCAAAAAGTGCTAGTGAAAAAGGTATATATACAACATTTATAGGTGTTGGAGTAGATTTTAACGTAAACTTAGTAGAGTATGTGAGTAAAACTAGAGGAGCAAACTATTACTCTGTACACTCTAGTAAAGAGTTTAAACAACGTATGGATAGTGAATTTGACTTTATGGTGACTCCTTTGGTGTATGATTTAGAGTTAAAATTAGAGAGTGAAGGCTACAAAATAGATGCTGTTTACGGTTCACCACAAGCAAAACTTGCTACAGGAAGTGTTATGTATGTCAATACACTTTTTCCAAGTGCAAATGATGGAAAACGCTCTAAAGGTGGTGTTATTTTGTTACGGCTTAAAAAGGTAGGTCATCAAGAAGATATTACCCTAAATGTAAAGTATAAAGATACCAAGGGTAAAACTTTTCATACGATGCAAAAAGTAAATTTTTCAGATATAAAAGATTCAGAAGATAATGTTTATGATAATAACGGCATAGCAAAAGCTATACTTCTTGCAGACTATGTAACACTAATGAAGAACTGGATAATTGATGCAAGAGCAGGATGCAATGATCGTGTAGAGTATCTAAAGCAACCTATTAATATGTTAAAAAAACGATGTATGGTTTACCCTCCTGATAGACCAATATATCATTCAGTAAAAACTTGGGAGAGAAAATCTTGTAAATTAAAAGTAAGTGATGGGTATAAAAAAATCTTATCACTATTTCAAAGAGTATATGGTGAAGAGATGAAACGTTTAGGAGATAAAAGTTTAAATGAAGAGTTTAAAATACTAAAACTTCTATTAGATAAAAAAAATTTAAATGAGAATGATAAAGAAAAAAAAGATGATTGGAATTTTTAGAGATGTTCAATGAATAATTATAAACCACCATACACAATTACTTCTAAAATGGTCAATCTAATATCATCTATTAGTGAAGAGCTTACACGCATAGAGTATAATAAAAAAGAGATTATAACCCCACAGTTAAGAAAAAAGAATAGAGTCAAAACCATAGCAGGAACATTGGAGATAGAGGGTAACTTCTTGGGCGAAGATAAGATTACAGCGATACTTGATGGTAAAAGAGTGCTTGGAACCTATCAAGAGGTTTTAGAAGTTGAGGGTGTTATTGATAGCTATAAGGAGTTTGAGAACTATCAATTTGATAGCTTAGAAGATTTACTAAAGTCACATAAGTTACTTATGAATGGTATTTTAAAAACTGCTGGAAGATTGAGAGCTGTCAATGTACAAGTAGGTGTTCATATAGCACCACCCCATGGTGTGGTATCGGGATTGATGCAAGATTTGTTTGAATGGCTTAAAAATAGCGATGAACACCCACTTATTAAGTCTTGTGTGTTTCACTATGAGTTTGAGTTTATACACCCTTTCAGTGATGGCAATGGTAGAGTTGGAAGACTTTGGCAATCGGTAATTTTGAACCAATATAAAAAACTATTTGGTGCTATACCTATAGAGAGTGTGGTTAGAGATAATCAAGAGAAATATTATAAAGCTTTAGAAGATTCGGGAAATGTTGGAGAGAGTACACCTTTTATAGAGTTTATGCTTGATATTATTTTGAAAACGCTAGAAAAAGTAAAAAAAGAAAATGTCCCTAAAAATGTCCCTAAAAATGTCCCATTAAAAAGGTTGGACAAAATCTTAGCTCTTATAGATAAAAATAGAAATATCACTATCTTGGAACTATCAGTCAAACTAAATGTCACCGATAAAACAATCAAAAGAGATATAGCTAAACTTAAAGATGAAAATAAGATAATTAGAGTTGGTAGTTCAAAGGCAGGGTATTGGGAGGTTGTATAATGCTCCCTTTTTTCAAGACCAGTAAAGAGAGGGTTAACACTACAGCAGATATAATAGTACCTAAATTACATTTGAATTAGAAAAAGGTGGTACTGTTTAGGTACTTAATTTGGACAACTAGCCTGACATCTATCGAAAGAGAACTTAATGAATATATTAACATCAACTACAATAGGTCGGATAGATAAAATATTGGCAAAAGAGCTAGATGTAAGTCGTAATCAAGTAGAGAAACTTATAAAAGATGGCTTAGTAGAAGTTAACAGTAAAAAAGTCACAAAAACTAGTTTTAAAATTGCAGAGGGTGATAGCATTGCTTACAGAGTGAAAGAAGCAGAAAAAAGAGTAGCACCTCCCATAGACTTTGATGTAGAGATACTCTATGAAGATGAGTATCTTTTAGTGATAAATAAACCTTCAGGTCTGGTTGTGCATCCTGCACCTTCAGTAAAAGAGCCGACACTTGTTGATTGGCTTATTCATAAGGGCATCTCTCTTTCTACTATAAGTGGGGAAGAGCGTCATGGTATTGTTCATCGTATCGATAAAGAGACAACAGGTGCATTAGTTGTAGCAAAAGATAATAAAACCCATGAGAAACTTAGTGAACAGTTACAAGATAAGAGTATGGGACGTTATTACTTGGCACTTATAGATTGTCCTTTAAAAGATGACATAGCAGTAGATAAACCCATAGGACGTAATCCAAAAAATAGGCTGATGATGTCTGTAGTTCCTGAAGGAAAGAGTGCTAAAACCGCTTTTGTAAAACTTTCACAAAGTAAGTATGATGTAGAGTTGATTGCTGCAAAACTCTTTACAGGAAGAACACACCAGATACGTGTTCATCTCAATACACTAGGAAGACATATATTGGGTGATGACTTATATGGATTTAAGACCAAAAGAGATAAAATACCGCGAGTTTATCTTCATGCGTATCTTCTCTACTTGGTTCATCCTATTACAAGTAAAAGAATGGAGTTTACAGCACCACTTTTTGATGATATGAAAACTTATATGTCTAAATATTTTGATCAAGGTGAAATAGATGAAAAAATTAACCCTACAACTCTCGGTACTCTCTTTACTCATTTTTAGTGGGTGTGCAGGAAATATAAAAAGTCTGCTTGTATATGAGACAGATGCAACCCTAAAAACTATTGAAAACATACAAGTACTTCCTCGTATGAGTTCTGTAGGTTTTGAGTGGGAAGAGATTAATGATAAGCGTATTAATGGTATTAACGTTTACAGAAAAACAGCTTCAGAACCCGTAATGAAAAAAATAGGTTCCATAGGTAACCCTTATGCTACACATTTTGTAGATACACATACTAGACCAAATACAAAATATGAATACACTTTTACTACCTTTGCTTTAGGAAATGAGTCTGAACAGAGTGCAGTATTAGAAGTAATGACAGAGCCAGCTTTTACAGCAGTCTCTTTTCTTAAAGCATATAGTGTTGCTCCTGGTGCAGTAAAGCTTTTATGGAAGCCTCATCCAAGTCAGAGAGTTAATGCCTATGTTATTGAGAGATCAGTTAATGGTGGAAAATGGAGTTATATTGCTCAAGTTGAAGGTGAATTGATGGTTGAATATGTCGATACATACATAAGAAAAAATAGTACTTATTCGTATCGTATTTTTGCAAAAAGTTATGACAACATTAAATCTAAAGCAAGTGCAATAACTACATTAGCACTTTAAATTAAAATCAATAGATAAAGAAGAAATTATGCCACATTTAAAAGTTATCCCTTTTGACATGTCACTGCTAGAAGAGAGACTCGCTTCTAGTAATACCGTTACCTTTTGTGCAAGAGCACTAAACAGTGATGATATAGTACTAGGAGTAGAGCATGGGGAAGAAGAGTTTCTCCTTCAAATAAAACCAAATGAAAAAGGGACACTTTTTAAATATGATAAAGTAACAAGACCTTTAAAGGTGAACATTTTAAAAGAGGCATTAGACAAGGTCTCTAAAGAGTTAAATTTTGAAGTAGTGAGTTCAAATATCGCTATTTCAAATACAAAAGTAGCACTTTCATCAAAATATTTTAAGAAAATAGAAGATTTTGAAAATATCACTTTTATAAGAAATAAAGTTTCTGTTGAGGTAGGGTTTGGCTCAGGAAGACACCTGCTTTACCAAGCAAAAAAGAACCCTGATACACTTTTTATAGGTTTAGAGATACATACACCTTCTGCCCAACAAGTGCTAAAACAGATAGCGTTACAAGAGCTTGATAATATTTGGGTAGTAAATTATGATGCAAGACTGTTTTTAGAGATGCTACCTTCAAATATCTGTGAGCAAATTTTTGTTCATTTCCCTGTCCCTTGGGATAAAAAGCCACAACGAAGAGTTATTTGTAAAAGTTTTGTAGCTGAGTCTATGCGTGTACTTGGTGTAGGTGGACGTTTAGAACTTCGTACCGACAGTAATAAATACTTTTGGTACTCACTAGAGACATTTTTTTCTGTACCTAAAGTGGAAGTAGAAGTACGTAAAAATGAAGCTTTAGAGGTGACTAGTAAGTATGAAGCAAGATGGTTAAAACAAGAAAAAGATATTTATGATGTATATGTAGAGTGTAAAGAGAACTCAGAAATTAAAGAAATAAATATAGATTTTAATTTTAATATTGTAAAATATGGAAAAGGGCTTGAAAATCGTTTACCGAAGGAAGCTATTGTCTTTGATGGGTATTTTATCCATTTTGAACGTATCTATAAAATAGGTGAAGAGAAACTTCTTGTAAAATGTGCTTTTGGTAGTTTTGATAGACCAGAACATAAGTATATTTTACTTGAAGAGAAGGGATGTAGGTATTTTGTCTCTCCTCCTGTAAAAACAGGGGTCAACCTGAAGGCTCATGAAAAAATAATGGAGTATTTTAATGTCTAATGTTATTACAGCTACACATCTTACCTTAGCCTATGATAATGGTGCAAATGAGATTATTAAAGATGCTAGTTTTAGTATCAAAAAAGGAGAGTTCGTATTTATCACTGGACCTAGTGGTTCTGGTAAATCCACACTTCTTAAATCTCTTTATGGACAGATAAAATCCAAAGAGGGTAATCTTGTTGTTGGAGGTTTGGACTTAGCAACAACAGGAGAATCAAAACTTCAAGAGTTAAGAACACACTTGGGAATTATGTTTCAAGATTATAAGTTAGTCAATGAGTGGACAGTCGCCAAAAATGTAGTTTTACCTTTAATGATAGCAGGATACTCAGTAGATGTACAAAATACACAAGCACATAGACTATTAAAACATGTAAAATTAGCAGAACATGCAGAGAAGTACCCTTTAGAGTTAAGTGGTGGTGAGCAACAAAGAGTAGGTGTAGCAAGGGCATTGGCTAAAAACCCTGTCGTTATACTTGCTGATGAGCCTACAGGAAATCTTGATGACTATTCATCTAATGTAATTTGGGATTTAATGGAAAATGCATGTCAACAACTTGAAACAACAGTTCTTGTTGTAACACATAAAATTCCTTCTATATTCTCCTTACCTTATCGTCATTTTATTTTAGAAAACAGGGGTGTTTATGAAGTTCATTAAAAATCATCTTATGTTTATTTTGCCACTTATGGCAATACTATTAGGAATAGAGTTTTTTCTCGTATTTGAGAGAACAACTAACTCTTATGAAAAAGGTTTAAAAGAGGGCTACTCTATGTTGGTTGTTACAAAAGAACCTATGGAGCTTATAGAGTTTCATACACTTAATAACCATGTTAGTAGCAGTGATCAGATTCAAAGAGAGGATATTGTTGCTGAAATTGCAACAGGTGTCAATGAAAAAAGCACGAATGAAATCTTAGAAGCTTTGCCTTATTTTTATAACATAGGACTAGATTCCTATATGCATACATCAAGTATTGAAAATATTAAAAAAGATTTAGAAATACATGAAAATGTTAAAAAAGTAGAGACATTTGGTAGTAGTCACAGTTCTGCATTCAAGCTTTTCTCTTTTATAAAATTAACACTGAAAATATTTATTGTATTTATGGCAGTAGTAAGTCTTTTCCTTATTATTAAACAGATGGAAATCTGGAAATATGCACATAGAGAGCGTATGCAGGTTATGGAAATATTTGGTGCACCACTTATGTTGAGATCAGGTGTATTATTTAAAGTTGCAATTGTTGATGCATTTATTGCAACATTTTTTATTACAGCACTATTTTTATATGTGAAGTTCATATGGGCAGTTCATAGTGGCATAGATATAATAATAAAGAACAGAGAGGAACTTTTTAGAATGTCTGATATGGCTATACTTCTTGGTTCTGCACTTTTGATTGTTATTATGGCTGTATATACTGTAGTATTTAGCAGTAAGGGAGTACAGGAGTGAAATTTTTAATTTTTTATTGCTTTATTATTATAGGTCTTTTAGGTGCGGGATCAACTACAACAAAGATTGCCAACTCTAAGAAAAACCTCTCCTCAACACTTTCAGAAAAGAAAAAAGCAAGTAGAAGATTAGACAAAATAGCTAAAGATATTAAATATACAGAAAATGATATAACAAAAATAGAAGGTAAAATAGCAGTATTAGGTCAAGATAAAATAGAGAGTCAAGCTCTGTTTGATAGTCTTAAGGTAGAGTTAGATAAATCTCAAAATAATTTTATTAAAACAAGTAATGATCTTATTGCAAAAAGAAAAGCATTTATTAAAATACTATCAGAGCAGTTCTCCATTGTTTTTGCTATGGAACAAGCACATGCACCAACAAAAAAATCTATTATTTCTCAAGAGATATATAAAGCTTACAAAGCTCATAATGCTAAGGAATTAGAGTCATTAAAAGGTGAAATTAATTTACTTAATAAGCGTAAAAAAGATCAGTTAACGTTACGTAATAAAACGCAAAGTAAGATTGCAAAAATTGCCAAAAAAAGAGATGCCTTAACAAGAAAGAAATTAGCTCAAAAGAAGCTTTTGCAAAAACTCTCTGTTGACGAAGAAAAATACAATGTTAAACTTGTAAAAATTGAAGATAAACAAAATTCACTTCGCTCTACATTGGCAACATTAAACATTTTACACTCTAAAGAGGTAGAAGATGCACGTAAACGTGCAGCTGCAAGAAAAGAAGCTATGGGTATTGCCAAAGAGAGAAAAAGACGTATGCGTAAAGCTAAAATTTTAGCAGAAAATAAAAGTCAAAAAGCAAAACTTGCTATAAAAACAGCAAAAACACAAAAAGCAAAAAAAGTAGCTACATTAGCAGCATTAAAGGCTGATGAAGAAGTAGCACGACTAAAAACAAAAACGCATGAAGAATCAACCAAGGTAAGAAAAGTAAACTCATCTTATCAAAAATCTAAGGTATATGCTTATAGAGGTAGTAAAACTATATCTCCTATCAAGGGTGCTAGACTTATTAAGAAATTTGGTACCTATATAGACCCTATCTATAAAATTAAAATATTTAATGAATCGATTACGTTAAAAGCACCTTCAAGTGGTGCTAAAGTAAAAAATGTACTGAACGGAAAAGTTGTTTTTTCTGGTAAAAGCAGTATGCTGGGTAAGGTAGTGGTAATCGCTCATAGTGGTAAAATACATACTGTTTATGCTGGTCTCTCAAAAATTGCTCCAAATATAAAAATAGGACGTAAGTTAAAAAAAGGATATGTTATTGGCAAAGTCAGCAATAAACTCATGTTTCAAGCAACTAAAGACTCTAAGCATATTAATCCTTTAAAGCTAATACATATTTAGTTTAACCACCTCCTAACCCACTTTTAGATATAATCGCAAAAATAGTTAAAAAAGGCTTTTTGTGATAAAAAGAGTATTAGTAAAATTTTCTGGTGAAGCTTTAGCTGGTGAAAATGGGTATGGAATTGATACCCAAATTCTTAATTATATTGCTGGTGAAATTAAACAACTTGTTGATAGTGGTCTTGAAGTTGGGATTGTTGTTGGTGGTGGTAATATTATTCGCGGTGTAACTGCAGCTGCTGATGGTATTATCAAGCGTACTAGTGGTGACTATATGGGTATGTTAGCGACAGTTATTAATGGTGTGGCTATTCAAGAAGCATTAGAGCATATTGGACTTGATGCTAGACTTCAATCTGCAATAGATATGCAAGAGATAGGGGAATCTTTTATAGTACGTCGTGCAAGAAGACACTTAGACAAAGGTAGGGTTGTTGTCTTCGCTGGTGGTACAGGTAATCCATATTTTACTACAGATACAGCAGCAACGCTAAGGGCTTCAGAAATAGAGTGTGACTTACTTATTAAGGCAACAAAAGTTGATGGTGTTTATGACAAAGATCCAAATAAATTTGATGATGCAGTGAAGCTTGAGACATTGAGTTATGATCAAGCATTAACAGATCATATTAAGGTAATGGATGATACATCTATAGCTTTGGCTAAAGAGAATAATCTTCCTATAATAGTATGTAATATGTTTGAAAAAGGTAATTTACTTGCTATCGTAAAAGGCGATATGAGTTTATGTTCAATCGTAAAATAAATAATTAAGAGTTAAAAGGAAATAATATGAGAACAGAAAAACTTACAGCAGTAGCACTTGAAAAAGTTGATTTTGATAAATACCTTCTTGCAAATGCAGTAGGAAAAAGAGCAGAAGCTATTGCAAATGGTAGTGAGCCATTATTAGATATAGATACTATAGATATGAAATATTCTGATATTGCACTCCAAGAGATTGCTGAAGGTAAAATTATTGTAAGTTTAGAGAGTTAAATTATTTTGGATGCTTTTATTCATAAAGCTAAAGAAATTCATACGATAGAAGAGGCAAAAGCCCTTCTTTGGGAAGAGATTCCCTCTCCGCTACCTGCTACAATAAAAGCATTAGAACTTGCATTAACAGCACATGAAGGGCAACTACGTAAAAGTGGTGAACCTTATATCATTCATCCTATATTAGTTGCAGCAATTACTGCGGCATTTTCAGGTGATGAAACTATGGTGCAAGCTGCCTTACTTCATGATGTTGTGGAAGATACACCATTTACTATAGAAGAGTTAGAAGAAGCATTTGGTGATGATATCGCTCACATGGTTGAAGGTCTTACAAAAATTGTTGAAATAAGGGATGAGAAATTAGTATCATCTGGCTCAGATGAACGCTTGATTAACTCTGCATTTACTTTCCGAAAAATGCTTATTGCTTCTATTAAAGATATTCGTGTTTTAGTTATAAAGCTTTGTGACAGATTACACAATATGTTAACTTTAGATGCACTTCCTAAAAATAAACAAAGACGTATTTCAGAAGAGACATTAGTTGTTTATGCACCTATTGCTCACAGACTTGGAATTTCACGTTTGAAAAATCAGTTGGAAGATTTAAGTTTCTACTATATTTATCCAGATGATTATAATAAAATTGATACTTTTATTAAATCTAACTCTCAAAACCTACAATTTAAGCTTAATGCTTTTATTCAAAATGTTACTGATACAATGTATAAAGATGGATTTGAAGAAGGCGAATTTGAAATTTTTGGTAGAGTAAAACATTATTATTCTATTTATATTAAAATGCATCGTAAAGGTATTAGTATAGATGAAGTGCTTGATCTACTAGCAGTACGTATTATTTTAAAAAACCCTATAGATTGTTATAGAGTTTTAGGTTTAGTTCATATCTCTTTTACTCCATTAATTTCTCGTTTTAAGGATTATATTGCTGTACCTAAAGAGAATGGTTATGAGACTATTCATACAACACTTTTTAATGAAGAGGGTATTGTGGAGGCTCAAATTCGTACAGAAAAGATGCATAGACTCGCAGAGTATGGGGTTGCTGCACATTGGATATATAAAGATGGTGGAAATAGTGTAAATCTTGAATGGCTTGAGAGTTTGAATTATCAAAAAGAGTCTATAGAAGAGTTTTACGAGTTGGCTAAAAGTGACCTTTTCTCTGAAGATATTACAGTTTTTTCTCCTAAAGGTGACTGCTATACACTACCTAAAGGTTCTATTGCTCTTGATTTTGCTTATGCAATACATTCACAGGTGGGAGTGACAGCAACAGGTGCATTGGTAAATAAACAAAAATCTACTTCCTCACTTTTAACTGTTTTAAAAAATGGTGATATTGTACAAATTTTAAAAGATGAAGTTCCCCATCTGCACTGTTCATGGTTAGATACTGTAAAAACATCTAAAGCACAAGATGGTATAAGAAACCACTGCAAAGCAAGAATAAAAGAGTCAGATACACAGAGTGCCTATAATATTTTAGCAACACTTTTTAGGCAAAAAAGTACTATAATGAAAGAGCTAGTTGAAAAAGTAGAATTAAGTGATACTATCTATAAATTACCTATACAACGTGACTATTATAAAGAGACCATTCATAAAATAGCAGATTACACGGGTACTAAAGAGGTTCGTTTTTGGGAATTACTTAAAAAAGGATATAAAAAGCCAACAATTAAAGAGATAGAACATTTTAAATTTTTCTTAAATAAACCTTTAGAAGGTGTTGAGTTTGATTACTGTTGTCATCCTAAAGTTGGAGACCAAATTGTTGCTTTTTATAAGGATAGTAAAGCTATTATACACCATAAATTATGTAAAAAAGCCTATGCTAAAATATTGGCAGAAGAGCCAATGATACATGTAAGTTGGACAACATCAAAACTTTCTCGTTATCGATTGATTATCAGTTTGCAAAATCAAAAAGGGATACTTGCAGATGTATTAGTAAAGCTTTCAGAGTTAAATTTAAATGTAATTAGTATTGAATTAGGTATTCAAAGTTCAGACAGTGCAGAGTATTGTCAGATAGAAGTAGAGAGTCATGAATCTAAAAAGAGTCTACTCTCAGAGAAACTTTCAAATAAATTTAAGCTAGTAGAAATTATAAGTTTAGATGATGCATATAATAAATAAGAGTGAAGGATAGGGTAGATGATACAAAAAGCACTAGAAGAAATAAGTAGAGGTACAGCTGAAATTATTGATATAGAAGCCATTAAAAAATTATTGGTTAAGTATTATGAAGATGGAACTACCTATACAGTAAAAGCAGGTTTTGATCCTACAGCACCAGATTTACACCTTGGACATACTGTCCTCCTACAAAAATTGGCTACTTTTCAAAAATTTGGAGGTCGTATTCAATTTCTTATTGGTGATTTTACTGCAATGATTGGTGATCCTACAGGAAAGAGTGCAACAAGAAAAGTATTAACTAAAGAGGAGATTGTTAAAAATATTGCAAGTTATACTGAACAAGCATTTAAAATATTAGATGAGAGTAAAACAGATATTGTTTATAACAATGATTGGCTAGAAGAACTAGGAGCAGCAGGGATGTTGCAACTCGCATCTAACTTGACAGTAGCAAGAATGCTAGAGCGTGATGACTTCTCTAAAAGATATGCTTCAAATACTCCTATCGCAGTCAGTGAATTTATGTATCCTTTATTACAAGGATATGACAGTGTACACCTTAAAAGTGATATTGAGATAGGTGGTACAGATCAAAAGTTTAATCTTCTTATGGGAAGACAATTGCAAAAAGCTTATGAGATTAGAAAGCAACAAGCTGTACTAATGATGCCTATTTTAGAAGGGCTTGATGGAGTACAGAAGATGAGTAAATCATTAGATAACTACATTGGTGTCACAGAAGATCCTAAAGATATCTATGGAAAAATACTCTCCATTTCAGATGAGTTAATGTGGCGTTATTATGAGCTTTTGAGTACAAAATCACTTGATGATATTGCACAACTCAAAGAGGATGTTAAATCTCGTACTGTTCACCCTAAAACAGCTAAAGAAAACTTAGCTTTAGAGATAACTGCTAGGTTTTATAATGAAGAGTTAGCTACACTAGCCAAACAAGAGTTTAACTCTGTGTTTAAAACAAAAAATATACCTACAGATATGCCAGAGTTTGAGATGCAAGAGGGTATTTGGGTTTGTCAGGCACTTTTAGATGCTGGATTAGAACCATCAACTTCTCAAGCAAGACGTGATATAAAGCAAAATGCAGTTAGTATCGATCAACAGAAGATAGGTGATGAGAAGCTTAATCTAGAAGCGGGTGAATATATCTTACAGGTAGGTAAAAAAAGATTTGCAAAAGTAAAGGTAAAGTAATGGAAATTAAGTCTTTTAAAATAGGAAAACATACGATAGAAAAGCCGATTGTGCAAGGTGGTATGGGTGTAGGTATCTCTTGGGATAAATTAGCAGGTAATGTAAGTTTAGAAGGTGGATTAGGTGTAATTAGTTCAGTGGGTACAGGTGTATATGACAACCGCAAGTATTCAGATAAACTTTTAAAAGATATGAGACCTTCTGAAGCAGATAACTTCTATTCAGCCAAGGCACTACATGCTATTTTTAAAAATGCAAGAGAGATATGTGGTGATAAACCTTTAGCATGTAATGTACTCTATGCTTCTGTAGATTACGATCGTATTGTTAGCGATGCTTGTGAAGCAGGTGCAGATATGATTATTACAGGTGCAGGATTGCCACTGACTATGCCAGAAGCTACAAAAGAGTATCCTGATGTAGCACTTATTCCTATTGTCTCTACGGCAAAAGCTTTACGTATTTTATGTCGACGATGGAAAAAAACACACAATAGACTGCCAGATGCAGTGATAGTTGAAGGTCCATTGAGTGGTGGACATCAAGGGTTTAAGTATGAGGATTGTTTTTTACCTGAAAATCAACTTGAAGTTATTTTACCTCCTGTAGTAGAAGAGGCAAAAAATTGGGGAGATATCCCTGTTATTGCTGCTGGTGGTGTTTGGGATCATGATGATATTGTTAAAATGATGGAACTTGGTGCAGCTGGTGTACAGATGGGTACACGCTTTATCGGTACTGTTGAATGTGATGCTCATGAAAAATTTAAAGAAGTTATTTTAAGTGCAAAAGAGGAAGATATTAAACTTCTCAAGTCACCTGTAGGGTATCCTGCTAGAGGGGTAAAAACTAATTTACAAACAATAATAGAGGAGAAAACTGCTCCTAAAATATCTTGTATCTCGAATTGTGTTGCACCATGTAAACGTGGTGAAGAGGCTAAAGCTGTAGGATACTGTATTGCTGATAGACTTTCAGATGCTTATGATGGTAATACAGAGCTAGGACTTTTCTTTACTGGTTCTAACGGTTATCGTCTTAATGAGATTATTTTAGTAAAAGAGTTGATGAATAAATTGATGTATGGTGAAGAGTTGTAGTGTGAGGCTGTTGCGGTATTTTCTTCTTTTTCTTCTTACTACTTCATTACTTTTTTCTTCTCTTAATAGACTAAAAGGGGTAAAGGTAAGTAAGGGGGAGTTACGTCTAAATTTTAGTGATAAAATTTATAAAAAAGAGATAAAACATTTTGCTTTATCAAATCCTTCTAGGAAAGTTTTTGATTTTAAAAATACCACTTTATCTAATAAAAATATGGCTAAATATATAAAAAATGTAAAAATAGCACAATATAAACCTACTATTGTAAGGGTAGTCATTAAGAGTACAAAACCTTATAGATGTACAGCTTATAAACCAATACTTTCAACAAAAGAGTATCATATCCCTTTACCTACTACTAAATATATGGCTTTGCCTGCAAAACGGTATAAAAAAGAAGAAGAGAAAAAATCTAAATGGGTCTCTTCTGCTAAAAAATACTCACATAAAAATGAACTTATAGTGATTGATGCAGGACATGGTGGTCATGACCCTGGTGCTGTAGGTGGTGGTAAAAAAGAGAAAAATATTGTTTTACAAATTGCAAAGAGATTGGAGAGACATCTTAAAAAAAGTGGTCATCCTGTCTATATGACACGTAGATCTGATAGATTTTTAAAGCTTCACCAACGTACTAAAATTGCAGATAAAAAAAAGGCAAAAGTTTTTATTTCTATACATGCTAATGCTGTAGGAAAGAAGAGTAGGCGTCATAAAGTACATGGAGTAGAGACTTTTTTTTTACAAAAGACTAGAGATGCAAAGTCTCAACGGATTGCTGCAAGAGAGAATAAATCTGTACTTAAAGGTACAAGTATTTTAAGTAAAAATATTATTCTTGATTCTGTGCTTTCTGGTCCAAAGATTGTACAATCAAATAAATTGGCAATTGATGTGCAAGCTGGTATTATGAAAAAGCTAAGAAGTCGTTACCATGGAGTACGAGATGGTGGTGTAAGGCATGCACCATTTTGGGTACTTGTAGGGGCTAGCAGACCTTCTATTTTGGTAGAAGTAGGCTATATGTCAAATCCTAAAGAGCGTAAAAGACTCTCTACTTCAGCATACCAGGAGTTGATAGCTAAGGGGATTGCAGAGGGTGTTGATAGATATTTAAATAATAGAAAAAATGAAATTGATTTCTAAAGGAGAATAAGATGAAAATAGGGTTTTATATAATAGCAATGCTTTTTTTTGTAGGATGTAGTAGTAATTCACCTGATAGATCTGATGATCTTATAGTAATAGATGCAGGACATGGTGGGCATGATTCTGGAGCGAGGTTTGCAGGAAAACATGAAAAAGATTTAGTACTTAAAATTACAAAAAAACTTTATAGAGAATTAAAGAGTAAAGGTTATAGAGTTTATCTTACTAGAGATGATGATAGATTTTTAAAATTGGGTCAACGTACAAGAATTGCTGATAGAAAAGATGCTAAACTGTTTATCTCTGTGCATGCAAATGCAATAGCTAACAAAAGTCGTTATGAAATTGCTGAGGGTGTTGAAACATACTTTTTACAAAAAACAAGAGATGCTCGTTCTCAGCGTATTGCGGCTAGAGAGAATGCTTCTGTCCTACAAGGTACAGACCAGCTAAGTAGAGATGTTATTATTGACTCTGTGCTTACAGGCCCTAAAATTATTCAGTCTCATAAGTTAGCTATTGATGTACAAAATGGTATGGTGAGAAATCTTAATAAATCATTTAGTAATGTAAAAGATGGTGGAGTAAGGCCAGGTCCTTTTTACATTCTTGTTGGAGCTAGTAGACCTTCTATTTTAGTGGAAGTAGGTTATCTTACAAATACTAAAGAGAGAGAAAGACTTTACCTTTCTGCTTATCAAGATAGAATTGTACAAGGTATTGTAGAGGGTGTTGGTATCTATATTGATAATAGAAAAAGAGAGGTGGGATTTTAATCTATTATGGGTAAGAGACCCATAATATTTATGAATTAAAATTTTTAATTGCTTTATCCAATAGTCCAGTAGCTACCTCTTTATCTTTAAATCCATCTACCTTTATCCATTTATTGGGTTCTAGCATTTTGTAAGTTTCAAAAAAGTTTTTAATACGATTGAGTGTATGTAGGGGTATATCAGTTAAATCATTAATATGTGCATATGTTGGATCTATCGCTGCAGTAGGTACAGCTAAGATTTTTTCATCTTTTCCATTTTCATCTTCAGTTAAAAGTACACCTACTAGTTTACATTTGATGCATGAACCTACTTGAAGTGCATAGTCACAAAGTACAAGTATATCAATAGGATTACCATCATCTGCAAGAGTATCGGCAACAAATCCATAATTGGCAGGATAATGCATAGAAGTATAAAGTACTCTATCTACACAAATAGCACCCGAGTGTTTATCTATTTCATATTTAATATGAGAATGAATAGGTACTTCTATAATTGCATTAATCTCATTAGGGTTTTTCCCTGATCCTATTTTACTGATATTCATGTAGGTTCCTCAAAGTAAATTTTATAAGATATTATCATAAAACTTATAAATAGATGCTATTAAGATAGGTTTTGATTATGATAGAGGAGAGATAGTGTGTATCTCTCCCCTGTGAAAAATTATTTCACTGTATGTAGTTAAAAGTTGTAACTTACACCAAAATTTACGACATTGGCGGTATAATTTTCACTAGTCTCATCAGTCATGAGGTTTTGATAATCTATCCATAGACCCCATCCTTTTTTAGTATCATGTCCTGAAAGATCATACTCAAGACCTACTCCATAACTAAATCCATCATGTTTAAAAGTTTTACTCATATCACAATAGTCATCTATCTCATTATGTCCATAACCCAATAAAGCATATAGATCTATAGATTCATTTATTGGTATCATAGGTTTTAGATACAGACCGTAATGCGTTATATCAAAGACATTACTGTCATTATTAACATTAAGAAGACGTGCTTCAAGAGCAAAATATTGATTATAGTTATATCCAACTTTTACTATACCACCCCATGTTTTATCTTCTATATGTGTTTCATAATGAATCTCACCTGTAGGTGTAAGGCAGATACAATCCTTACTTATCCCTGCCCATGTGAGACCTGCTCCTATGTAAAAAGGATTGGAATCAGTATCTGGTATGAGAACTATTTCTGTATCTGCTTCAACAAAATCTTTTCCTGCATGTAGATTTCCTGTGATTAAAAGTGTTCCAAGTGTGATTATGCTTATTATTTTTTTCATTTTCTTTTCCTCCTTTATCTGTTCAATTGATTAAGTTGTTCTTCTCTTCTTACAAAGAAAAGTCCAAGCATAAGTGTTATAAGTATCATAAATGCTGCTGAAATATTACCCATTGCACTACCACTATCACCTTTGCTTTCCATATCAATACATGTACAATAGATACCTGCATCTAAATCAAGATTATACTCTCCAGCAACTACAGTAACTGATACAGTTTGACCATTTCTGTCAACAGCAGAATCTACTCCTTGTGTAAAGACATAGTTTTCTGGTAATCCAGAGAATTTCACGCTATATGTTCCTGGGAAAAGGTGGAAAAGGTAAAGACCATCACTATCTGTTTTATAACTACTATTACCAAGTCTATCTTCCATTAAAACACCATTTTCATCAAATAGCTCTACCGTTAATCCTTCAACTGGTTTTTCATTATCATCTTGTATACCATTATTATTGTCATCATACCATGCATAATCACCAATATGTGATGCACCAGTATATTCACCTATATAGTGACTTAAATCCCAATCACTAACGATTGTTCCATCTAATGACTCGGCTTCAACGGAACCATTATTTTCATATTGTCCCTCTACTTTATCATCTGTATTAGCAAGACAAACCATGCTTTCTCCAACGCTTAATGTATCTGAAGGACAATTAATTGCACCCTCAATGTTATCATTTACATTAATATTTATTAAATTAACGTTACCTGTATTGGTTACAGTATATTCCCAATAAACAGTTTCACTAAAGTGTACATTTGGTCCAGGTGCTGTATCTGCATCTTCTCCATTGGTAGTCTTTTCTATATTGATAGATGGTTCAGAAGCTACTCTATAATGACTTGGGTCATTATCTGTTACATCTGTACCTGTTGGAGATGTACCTGTAACTGTTGCTAAATTTCTATAATCTCCAACTACTGCACTACCTGTTTTATCAGTACACTGCATACTTTCACCTACAGCTAAAGTAGTCTGATTACAAGTGACTTGACCCTCTTGACTATCTAGGACAGTGATATCTGTAAGAACTACATTTCCTCTATTCGTTACTGTATAACTCCAAGTAACACTATCACCTAAATTAAGTACTACGGTATTTTCAGGTACATCTGCATCTTGACCATTGGTAGTTTTTTCTATATCAATAGATGGTTCAGAAGCTACTCTATAGTGGCTTGGATCATCGTCTGTTACATCTGTATTTGTAGGAGTTCTACCCGTTACGGATGCCATATTTCCATAGTTACCAACAATAGCCGTACCTGTTTTATCAGTACACTGCATACTCTCACCTACAGCTAAAGTAGTTTGACTACAGTTTATATCTCCCTCTTTATCATCTGTAGCATTGATGTTTGTAAGCACTACATTTCCTGTATTTGTTACTGTATAACTCCAAGTAACCAGATCACCTAAATTAAGTACAACTGCATCTTCTGGAAAGTCAGCATCTTGACCGTTGGTGCTTTTTTCAATATCAATTGATGGTAACGAAGTTACTCTGTAGTGACTTGGATCATTGTCTGTTACATTAGTACCTGTTGGAGGTGTACCTACTACGGTTGCAATATTCTCATAATTTCCAACAATAGCATTACCAGGTTTTTCAGTACATTGCATACGCTCACCAGCTGCTAAAGTAGTCTTATCACAAGTGACTTGCCCCTCTTTATCATCTTGAGCATTAATATTTCTAAGCACTACATTTCCTGTATTGGTTACAGTGTAATCCCAAGTTACAGCATCATTTAAATTTAAAATTACTGCATCTGCTAATGTGTCAGCATCTTGACCATTTGTTGTTTTTTCTATATCGATACTTGCATTTTCACCAAAGTAGTGACTTGGGTCAGTGTCA